>JAYUXG010000776.1:0-5849 GCA_043753125.1 Saprospirales bacterium
CACTTGGTGCCCGCCAAGTGCCACTTTTCTCCAAACTCGCCACCACCCCGGATGTTTGCCACCGCATAGATTCCATTGTTTTCGAGCAGCACCGCCCGCGAGGCCGAGAAGGCCGGCGTGATGGAGATGTTGAATCCACCATAACCATATAGCAGGGTCGGATTGGTGCCGTTGTAAGCAATATTCTTTTTGCGGGTGATGAACATCGGCACCTGCGTACCATCCTTGCTGGTGTACCAGACCTGCTCGGTGGTGTAGGCGTCGGGGTTAAAATCAATCTTTGGCGCCTTGAACACTGTGGTCTCCAGCGTACCCATATCCAGCGAGTAGATGGTAGTGGGCCGCAGAAACGAGGTGAACGCAAAAAAGGCGGTCGGTTCATTTTTTTTGCCGCTCACCCCACCGACGGTGCCGATTTCAGGCAACTGTATCTCTTTCAACAATTTGCCCTGCAAATCAAACACCCGCAACGCGCTGGAGGCATGGTGCAGGTACGAACACACGACTTTGCCTCCACACAGTACGGCACTTTGCAGCACATCGCTGCTGTCCTCCGGCACGATAGTCTCCCAGTTAGCCTCCTCCGGCCGTTCGGTATTCACCAGTAACAGTCGTTGGTTGGGCGCGTGGCGATTGGTGAGTACCAGCAATTTTTCCCCAATGTTGTCAATTACGCCAAAATCCTGTTCAAAGGTGTTGACGACGGTGGTAAAGGCGGTCTGTTTTTTGCCTAAATCCTTAAAGTACAGCATATTGCCACTGGTACTTTCGCTACCGGAAACGCATAAGAAACGCTCATCCTCAGTGGTGTAGCCGCCAAACATCCGGTCGGCATGCTGTGGGTCGGCGTAGACCAACTGGTCGGCGGATTGCGGCGTGCCGAGCCGGTGGAACCACACCGCGCCGAATTGGTTGGCGGCTTTGAGTTCGTCCCCTTTTTTGGGCGTTGGGTAGCGGGTGTAGTGGAAGCCGTCGGCCAACCAACCGATGCCGGTAAATTTCGCCCATTCGATCTGGTCGGGCAACATTTGGCCAGTTTGCAGGTCTTTGACCACAATGGTGCGCCAGTCCGAGCCACCTTTGGAGATGGTGTAGGCCAGGTAGCGGCCATCGCGCGAGAAGTCGTATTCGCCGAGCGAAGCCGTACCATCAGTGCTGAAAGTGTTGGGATCGATGACCATTCTGGGGGTGCCGTTTAGGTCGTCCTGCACATACAGCACGCTTTGGTTTTGCAGGCCATCGTTTTTGAAAAAATAATACTTGCCCGCCTCTTTGAACGGGCTACCGTATTTTTCAAAGTTAAAAATCTGCTCGATCCGTTGTTTGATGTCGGCGCGAAAAGGAATCTGGCCGAGGTAGCCATTGGTAACGATATTTTGTTTTGCCACCCAGTCCTTTGTTTCCGCGCTCTGGTCGTCTTCCAGCCAGCGGTAAGGATCGCCGATCGGCCGGGCGAAGTATTGATCGGTTACAGCGGTGTCTTTACGGGAAGAAGGATAGGTCACGGGGATTTTTTTATAGTCCATAGCGGTCGTGGAAGAAGGGGCGTTGCCAGTACAAGCCGAGAAAACAAGGATGGGGAAGAAATAGAGCAGTAATTTCATGGTAGACAAGTTGGTCCAAACGAAAAGTAGTGTTAGAAAGTAGTTGACAAGTACCTGGCTCGGCGTTATTTTTGCGGTGAAGGAAAGCAAATTCACGTAAACCAAATGTCGCTTTTACATTCTTTTATTGCCGGTCAAATTCACCTTTCTACGCGTTTTGGGTACTGGTTTCCGGAAAAGTTTTTGGTAGATGGCAGCCGGGATTTTGTGCAACAATTCGCCCCGAAATACTATTTGAAACTTGCACCCTATGCAGTAGTACACGATATTGGCGGCGGCAAGCGTCCGCTAATCCCATTGTTGGTAAAAAAAAGTAAAAATCTGATTATCAACGGGTTGGACATCGACAAAAACGAATTATTACAGGCCCCGTCCAGCTATTACGACGCGGCAGTGGAAATTGACATCACCCGTTATGCGGGCCATTGCGATGCCGATTTGGTGATTTGCCAAGCCACCCTGGAACACGTATTGGATGCTGAAAAGGCCATGCGCGGTATTGCCAGCTGCCTGAAATCGAACGGCATTGTCATCTTGTTCCTACCTTCGCGCCGCGCTATTTTCGCGCTTGCCAATCGTTATCTACCGCAAAAACTCAAACAAAAAATCCTCTACACCATTTTTCCACATACCAAACACACGCAAGGCTTCCAAGCGTATTACGACCGGGCAACGGTGGCCGAATATACAAAAATGGCCGACGATTTGGGCTTGCAACTGATCGAAAAGCGCGCCTACTATCACAGTTCTTACTTTACTTTTTTCTTTCCCTTGTATTTCGTGTGGCGAATTTATATGCTCATCGCCGAAAAAATCGGGGGCGAAGCGGCGGCCGAAACCTTCTGTTTGGCTTTTCAAAAGAGGTATGCCCCAATAAATCACTGAACATTTTGATTGTAGATTTTAGACCTGACCATACAAATCCCACCCATGAATAAATATTTCCGGGGCACTGTTTGCCCGCTGTTGTTATTGGTGTGTAGCTTCTTGGTTGGCCAATTGGTGGCGCAAGCACCGGTGCCCCCCCTGCCACCCTTGGACAGCCTGTCCGAGTCCGTGGTGGCCGACTTGGCACAGGAACTGGTGCGCATAGCGGTCGTGCAGCGCCGTTTGGCCGATTTGCAATGGCACAATGTCCAATCTGTGCGCAGCACCGACGAAGGCGAGTTGACGGCCCTGAAGGCGGATACGACTGCGCCAAAAGAGGCGGTTGCTGCCCGTGAAAAAAATCTTCGCTCTGCCAAAAACGCCGAGAAGGGAGCGCAAAGAAACGCCAAACAGGCCGAAAAAAATCTTACCTTCGCCGAAAGCACCCAAGCGATGGACAGTCTGGCCCGCCGCAAAAACCTACCCAAGTTGCAACACCAGTTGGCCGACATGCACCGGCTGCTGGTACCATCCTCGCCCACCCCCGAGCCTTCCGCCGTGGTCGTCGCGTCGGCCACCTTAGACACCGTCGCCAGCCCCGCCGCTATCGTCGAACCGCCTAAAAAGAAGGAAAAAAAGCCGGAACCGCCGACCAAAAAGTACAGGGCCTACGATGCCCAGACCGATGTGATGCTGCACCCACCCGCTCCCCCCTGTGCGTTGGCCGTCAACCGCCGCGACGAGTTCAGTGGCGAGGCCCAACGCGAGGCCGTGCGCACCGAACTGTTCCGCTCAACCAGCCTGGTGCTGAAAGATTATTTGCAGGGCCGTATCCAGATTTTGTGCGAAGCCGCCCTGGCTACCACCGGCCAAAATGCCAGCTTGTGGCTGACCTTCACCATCCGCGACCCCAACGTGCGCAAAGCTTTCGGTAACCTGCCGAAAAACAGCTTGGCCACCCTCCAAGCACTGGATGGCTTCTTGATTACAGTGTACAACCAGCAGTTAAGCGAGGGCCTGCCCGACGAGACCGGCCAGGTTTTCACGTTCCGGGGGCAGTACCCGCTCGATCGCGCGGCATTCAAGAAGCTCCGTACCACGGGCTTGGATAAAGTGCGCATTGCTTGGTCCACGGGCTACGAGGACTACGAGGTGCAAAACGTGGACCTGTTGATGCAGCAAGCGCAGTGCCTGGAACAGTAAAAAATGATGAATGATTATCTATAAAACGTTCGTATTTAAGCGTTTTACCCAAAAAACTGCGTAGTGGTGTCATTGCTGTAAACAACGAACTCATGAATTGGAAAATAAAAGCGGCGATCCTGCTGCTGGCCTTAGGCTGGACAACGGGATTGGCGGCGCAAGATGACGGCATCCGCGTGTTGGAGGAGCGTTTGGTGTCGGCCTCGGGGCCGACGCGGGCGGGCATCCTGATCGCTTTGTCGGATGCCAACTATCAGGCAGGTCAGTGGGACAAAGCCGCTGAATGGGCTGCCGAAGGGGAAGAACATTGCAAAAAAATAAAGCACCCTGCCCTGCGCGCCGTAGCGTTGAACCGGCAGGCCAAGGCTATGCAGGCCGCTGGCAAGCGTAAATTTGCTGGCAAGTTTGAGCAGAGCCTGGAGCTGTCGCGCGGCCTTGGCCATCCAGACAAAGGCTTGGCCCTCGACAATCTCGATCATTTGCGCCGCATTGCCAAGGGGGCGGGGCATAGCAAGGAGTTAGAGCAATGGGAGGGAGAAATCGCCCAGTTGCAAGGCAGGGTAGCGGTTATTGCCCCTCCCGATCCGCCGGTCACCAAGCGCGACTTCCGGACCCTGCAAACCGAAATAATGACTGCTAATGCCGCTATGCAGGAAAAGCAGCTCGCCTTGTTGGAGGAAAGCAAGGAGCTCCAGACCCAGCTCGCCCAAAAGGAAGCCGCCATCAGCCAGATGACCGATGCGCAGATGAAGTCGGCCATGCTACTCATGCAGCAACGCACCCTGCTGGATTCGATGGGCTACCGCTCCAACCTCGATTCGCTTTCCCTCGTTAACTCGGACCTGGCCCTGCGCGAGGCCAATAGCCAGCGTCGTTTCTATTGGGGGACCATCGTAGCCCTGTTGCTGCTCACCGTCGGCTCGCTTTACTTCTTCATGCGCGCCCGGCAGAATGGTCGCATCATGGAGGAAAAAAACAAGATCATTCGCGAGGAACAGCAGCGTTCCGAGAGTCTGCTCCTCAACATCCTGCCCGCCCTGGTGGCCGAAGAGCTCAAGCATCAGGGGCGTACCCATGCCCGCTTCTTTGAGGATGTGAGCGTCCTGTTTGCTGATTTCGTGGGCTTTAGCCGCATTGCCGAGGTGCTTACCCCGCAGCAACTGGTCACGGAGCTGGACACCTGTTTCAAATCTTTCGACCACATCATCGCCAAATACGACCTGGAGAAAATCAAGACCATCGGCGATGCATATATGTGTGCCGGGGGACTGCCCAACGGCGGCGGGGCTCAGCTGCGCGACATGGTGAACGCCGCCCGGGAGATGCAGGCCTGGCTCTACGTTTGGAACAAGGCCCGGGAGGAACAAGGGCTGCCGCGCTTCGATGCCCGTATTGGCATCCACAGCGGCCCGGTAGTGGCTGGGGTGGTCGGCTCCCGGAAGTTTGCCTTCGATATCTGGGGCGATACGGTGAACATCGCCGCACGCGTCGAACAGGCCAGCGAAGGTGGCAAGATCAACATCTCTGGTACCGCTTACCAAGTTATCAAGTCGCAGTTTGACTGCGAGTACCGAGGCAAGATCGCGGCCAAGAACAAGGGGGAGATTGATATGTATTATGTGCTTAACTAACTTCTCATGAAAAAAACAATCCTCATTACCGGCGGAGCCGGATTCATCGGCTCGCACGTGGTGCGGCTGTTTGTACAGAAATATCCACACTACCAGATTATTAATCTGGATGCGCTGACCTACGCGGGCAACCTGGAAAATCTCCGCGATGTGGAGCACGCGCCCAACTATATTTTTGAGCGTGGCGACATCAACCAAGCCAATTATTTGCAGGAATTGTTCGCTACCTACGACTTTGATGGCGTCATCCACCTGGCGGCAGAGAGCCACGTGGACCGCTCTATTGCCAATCCGCTGGCCTTTGTGGAAACCAATGTGCTGGGCACCGTGACCCTGCTGAACACCGCTAAAAACGCCTGGCAGGACAATATGGAAGGCAAGCGGTTCTACCACGTCAGCACCGACGAGGTGTACGGCTCGCTGGGCGAGGAAGGGCTCTTCACCGAACAAACTGCCTACGATCCGCGGTCGCCCTATTCGGCCTCCAAGGCGGCCAGTGACCACTTTGTGCGGGCCTATTGGCACACGTATCATTTGCCGGTGG
>JAYUXG010000777.1:0-5848 GCA_043753125.1 Saprospirales bacterium
ATGGAGGGCGTGGTCAAAATAATTTTAGCCAAAGACCTGCGTGGCGAAAACCAAATCGGCGGCATCGTCCCCGATGAGCCGTTGCTGGCCGACGGACACGTCCACTTCCAGGGGATGCCCATCGCGCTGGTGCTGGCGGACAGCGAGGCCCGGGCCCGGGCAGCGGCGCAAAGGATCAAGGCTGACATCGAGCCGTTGGAAATCATCACCGACCCACGGGTGGCCTTTGCCAAAAACGAGCTCATCGTACCGCCCAAAAGCTTCCACCTCGGCGACACGGCCCAGGCTTTCGCCGATTGCGATTTCGTTTTTGAGGGCCGCGCCGACGTGAATGGTCAGGAGCATTTATATATCGAAACACAGGGAGCCTATACCCTACCGATGGAAGGTGGTGGCATCAAAGTATATTCTTCCACCCAAGGGCCGACCGCCGTACAGCGCGCTGTGTCCCGCGTCACCGGCCTGCCCATGCACCGCATCGAGGTAGAAGTGGGACGGCTGGGCGGCGGATTTGGCGGAAAAGAGGACCAGGCCAATATGTGGGCGGGTCTCTGCGCCGTGGCTACGCAGCTCACCAATCGCCCGGTCAAATACAGCCTGCACCGTTTGGAGGATATGCGCATGACCGGCAAACGACACCCGTATTCGGCGGACTACAAAATCGGGCTGGATAAAGACCTGACGATCAAGGGATACGAAGTCGTCTTTTACCAAAATGCGGGGGCGGCAGCGGACCTGTCGCCAGCGGTGCTGGAACGCACCTTGTTTCACTGCACTAATTCCTATTTCATTCCCAATGTCACGGCGACGGCCTACAGTTGCCGCACCAATTTACCCCCCAATACCGCTTTTCGTGGCTTTGGGGGGCCGCAGGGGATGTTCGTTTTGGAGTCGGCCATCACCCATGCGGCGCAGCGGTTGGGCATTCGGGCCAGCGAGATCCAGCGCAAAAACCTGCTTCAAACCGGCGACGAATTTCCCTATGGACAAAAGGCCGAAAGCGAAGCGGAAAACACTTGGGTGCAAGCGGATGAACAGTTTGATTTTGAAAAAATCCAACGCGAGGCCGACGATTTCAACACCCACAACAAGTTTCAAAAGCGCGGCGTGGCTTTGATGCCCGTCTGTTTCGGCATTTCCTTTACCAAAACGGCGATGAACCAAGCGCGAGCCTTGGTGCACGTCTATACGGACGGCTCCGTGGCAGTGTCTACGGGCGCGGTGGAGATGGGGCAAGGGGTGAACACCAAAATGCTGCAAGTGGCGGCGCAGACCTTCTCCATTCCGCCGGATTGGGTCAAAGTACACACCACCAACACGTTACGCATTGCCAATACCTCTCCGTCGGCAGCTTCGGCCACCGCCGATTTGAATGGCAAAGCCACGCTCTTGGCCTGTCAGGCCATCCTCGAGCGACTAAAAATTGTGGCGGCGGAAGAATTGAACCACCCTCTTCCTCCAGTGGGCGGTGAGATTACGATCAAAGACGGCTTTGTTTTTTACAACGGCCAACCGACGGAACTCGATTGGAAAACGCTGGTGGGGGCGGCTTTTTTGAAACGGGTCAGTCTGAGCGAACACGCCCATTACGCCACGCCGGGCGTTCATTTCGACTGGGCCATTGCTAAAGGCCACCCCTTTGCCTACCACGTATTCGGCACGGCCATCGTGCAAGTGACCGTGGACTGCCTGCGCGGCATCTACACCGTAGATTTTGTGAAAACCGTCCACGATTTTGGCAAAACGATGAATACGCCCGTGGATATGGGCCAGATCGAAGGCGGCATTGTACAGGGCTTGGGCTGGATGACGATGGAAGAAATCGTGTACGATGCGGCGGGGCGGCTGCGCTCCAATGCACTTTCGTCCTATAAAATCCCCGACATCTATTCCGTCCCGAAAATAATAGAGGTGGTGCCGCTGGTCACCAAACGCGACAACTTGGCCATCTTTAGTTCCAAGGCCGTGGGTGAGCCGCCACTGATGTATGGCATCGGGGCGTATTTCGCGATTCGGGAGGCGGTGAAGGCTTTTAACGATAGTGCTTCGCCTGCGTTTGATGCACCTTTTACACCAGAGAAGGTGTTGCTGAGTTTATATGCGGATGCCATTTGACTACCTGATTCATTGCTGCTGTGCGCTGCCATCCATTTGTAACTCTTGTACCGGCAGTGCATCTTTAGTTACTTGTACTAAATTGTAGTCTTCATAATGGCTACCGTCTTCATAAGCTACCGATACGGAGACTAATAACTCTTGGTTGGCTGGGCCTTTAAACGTCCCTTTCACTGGGCTGCAATCGCCAAAGTGCCTTCCCACTGCGAGCGTTACGTGCTGATCACTGACCCAACAGTTGTTGGTGGGATCAATACCCACCCAACCGACAACCGGCAGCCATACCTCCACCCAAGCGTGGGTGGCACCCGCTCCGCGCGTCTGATGCTGGTTGGGGCAGATGTAACCGCTGACGTAACGTGCCGGCATCCCCTCCGTGCGCAGGATCTGCAACAACAGATGGGCAAAATCCTGGCACACCCCGGAACGCAGTTCCAGTATTTCGTCCAAGGTGGTGTCGATGGTGGTAATACCTTTTCGATAGGAGAAATTGTCGAAAATATATTCTGAGCAACGTTGGATGAACACGGCCGGGGTATCGCGTACGTGTTGTAGTTCGGCCACCATAGTACGCAGAGCGGCACTGGATTGCATCACCTCGGTCTGCGACAAATCCAGCAACTGCATATCGTTTTGAATGTTACCGCGTATGGCTTCCCAATCCGCAAATTTGGAGGTTGCCAGCGGCACCTGAGCGGTAGGATAGGTTTTTACCACCAGGGTGCTGTCGATAAGCAATTGTTCGCACGGCTCGTTGACCATGAACCACCCGGCCTGGTTGCCCCAATAGTCGATGAAACGGTTGATGATCGGCTCCCCGGTGATCGAAAGGGTATGGTGCATCGTCTCCTGTCCAAGTCGTTGATAAGGATATATCTTGATCTGGTTGCTGCTCTCGCGTACCGGGCGGTCGTAGCGGTAGTGCGTCAAATGCTGTATCTTGTAAGTAGGCATAAGAAAAGTAAAATTTGAGTACTGGAAGAGGAGAGTATTTGATCAAATACATGAATATTAAGTGCTTTGATCGAATACTCAAATATGCATATCTTCAAAAGTTTTAGCATAGGATTAATTTTAATTATAGGCAAAATAGCTGCGCCCCAAGGCGGTGCTAAAGCGGTGAAAATCAGTCCTCATGCCAATTAGGAACGGATGCAGTCCCATTTGAACAATGGAGTCCATGTCGGCAAACTCTACTTTGGAACGCAGGCGACCGATCAGCCTTTTGAGTGGTTCGGTAGTCTCCATTTGCTCCTCGGCCAGGTTCTGGATGATGCGATCGAGGCGAAACAGGCAATAGGCCAGCGAACGTGGGAAATGTGCATTGAGGATGGCCAGATCGGCGACGTGCTGGCCCTGTAAGCCGCCGGGATAACGTTTCAGGTAGAGCTCGTAGCCACTGAGAGAGAGCAGCAGGTTGCGCCAATACGGTACTTCGGCGGGGTTGGCGAAATCGTACTCAATGCTGCGGAAGCGCACGTCCAGAATGTCGGCGGTGACGATGCCGCGCTCAATAAAACGCCCCAGATTCATGTAATTCCAGCCTTGGCCGCGCGGCATGGTTACATCCGACACCCCACAAAAGGATAAGTAATGATCGATCAGGCTACTGAGCATCATGATCTGTTCGCCACGCCCGATGGCCTTTTCAAGGTCGGGATGGGTGAGGGCCAAGTAGAACTCGTTGACGCACTCCCATACCTCCTTGGTGACGTGGTCTTGCGCACCGCGCGTGTTCTCGCGGGCCCGCGTCACGATGTTGCGGATGGAATTATCATTCTCGCGGTCGAAGATCATATAGCGTAGCACCTCGTCGCTGTTTTGCGCCATGCGCACCGTTTCTTCCGGCGGTAGTCTGGTAAATATCTGCAACACGGGCTGCCAGCTGAAATCCGGCTGCCCGCTCCGATCCAGCGCAGTGATAAAGTTGATTTTGAGCATCCGCAGCATACCATCGGTACGTTCCATGTACCGGGTCATCCAAAATAAGGAATCCGCAATTCTACTGAGCATTTTTTAGTTGATTGGTTAATTAGTTAATTCGTTAACTGGGTTATTGGTTTATTGGTCAATTAGTGGACTGGATTTGGTATTTTTTATCAAAAATATGTATGTATCTATAAGAAACCGATTTTGCCTTTTGCAAAAAGAACAAATCGCAAACCCACACGTCCACCTTAAACTCTTCTCACCTGACACCAACACTAATCAACCAACCACCAATCAACTAATAAACCAGTCAACCAATAAACCAATCAGACCACCCAAGTATCCTTGCTTCCCCCGCCCTGCGAGGAATTCACCACCAATGAACCCTCCCGCAAAGCCACGCGGGTCAGGCCACCTGGCACGATTTGAATGCCGTTCGGACCACACAGCGCGTAGGGACGCAGGTCCACGTGGCGGGGCTGCAGCCTGCCGTCGATCAGGCAGGGTACGGTGGACAGTTGCAGGATGGGCTGGGCAATGAATGAGCGCGGGTCGGCGAGGATGTCCCGGCGGCACTGGTCCAGCTCCTCAGCGGTGGCCACGTGGCCCATCACCATACCGTAGCCGCCCGATTCGTTGGTGCGCTTCACCACCATCGTGGACATATTCTGGAAGACGTAGTCGCGCTCGTCGGGATTGTCCAGCCGATAAGTCGGCACGTTCTTCAAGAGTGGTTCCTCCTTTAGATAATACCGAATCATGTCGGGCACGTAAGAGTAGACCGCCTTATCGTCGGCCACTCCATTGCCCACTGCGTTCACAATGGCGACATTGCCCCGCCGAAAAGCCGACATCAAGCCCGGCACGCCAAGGGTACTATCGGGCCGAAACACCAACGGATCGAGAAATTCATCATCTACCCGCCGGTAGATTACGTCCACCTGCCGCTTGCCACGCGTGGTCTTCATAAACACTTTGTGGTCTTGCACCACCAGATCGCGGCCTTCTACCAGCTCGATGCCCATGTAGCGCGCCAAGAACGTATGCTCGTAGTACGCCGAGTTGAACACCCCTGGCGTAAGCAAGACCACCACTGGCTGGGCCACCGGGCGGGGCGAGAGCGAGCGCAGAATCTGGCCGAGGATCAATGGGTAGTCCGACACTTTTCTGACCGAATTGTCGCCCAGCAGGTTGGGGAAAATACGCTTCGTGGTCTCGCGGTTTTCGAGCATATAACTCACGCCAGAGGGCGTGCGCAGGTTGTCTTCCAGCACGTAGTAGTCGCCATTGGCATCCCGGATCAGGTCGATGCCCGCAATGTGTACATAAATGTCGTGTGGCACCCGGATGCCGAATACCTCGCGGGTGAAGTGCGGACACGACACGATCAGCCGAGCGGGCACGATACCGTCGCGGATGATCTGCTGCGTGGAGTATATATCGCGGAGAAACATATTGAGCGCGTTCAGGCGCTGTTTGATGCCCGCCTCGATCTGTAGCCACTCGCTCTGCACGATAATGCGCGGGATGATGTCAAACGGGAAAATGCGTTCGATGCCCTCGTTTTCGGAATAGACCGTAAACGTAATGCCTTGATGCATAAATAGTTGTCTGGCCAATTCCTCCTTCCGGTGGAGCGCATCCAAGGGCAGCAGGCTCAATTCGTGTACCACGGCGGCGTAGTGCTGACGCATAGAACCGTTGGCAATGCACATTTCGTCCCATTGGCCAGTAGCAACGCGGTAGCCCTCAAACAAGTCGTTTTTCACCATATTTTATACTATTTGAATTTGGCGAAGGTATA
>JAYUXG010000778.1:0-13760 GCA_043753125.1 Saprospirales bacterium
CAGCGGAGTAGGAGTAGGGCTACAATGGTTACCCCCGCAGAAGCGGTTCGGCTTGTTTATCCAGCCGATGCTGCGCTACGCCACCAACCATCAGCGGAACGATGGAAGTGACGGTTTTGTCATCGCCACTTTCGAAATCGGTGTGCGTGTCCAGCTTTTTACCAACGAATAGTCTCTATTGTTTTGTTATCTGAAAAAAGATTGTTGGCAAAGATTGGCTATGTTTACGGTTGAAAAAATAATACTTTTTTCTCCCGCTTCTCCCTATATTCACCACATACTTGCCGCTCAAAATTTCTAAATGTGAAGAAGATTTTAAAGATATTTACGCTTACGTTGGCACGAGCGGAACCTCGCGCATATTATCCATCAAGTTCTATTCGTCCGGTTTGCTTGGTTTTTTCAATTGGCAATGCTACATTTGTCCCACTCTTTACTTCTCTATCCAACTGTTTCTCAAAATGCTCTCTCTCTGTCTCCCCCCCCCAGATGTAGTGTAGACCTTGCCTTGCTGTTGATGAGTACTATTGGTTTGTTTGCGCAGAATCCCATCTATGGCAAGCCCACCATCTTGAGTACTGCCAATCAAGACACTCTGAAGGGCAAAATGACCAATTTTTCCACCTTCCATCTACACCCGTTGCTGGTCTGGTCAGCTGTGCAGTATAGTGGTAAAGGCACGGCCACTATTCGGCTCAATACCGATGGTAGCGTAATGAATGTTTTTCTGCGCAAATCCTCTATTTTCTCCTCAGGGGCCAAAATGGCCATTCAGAATCCCACTGGCGTATTGCTCCAAGACCTGCAAGGTGATGAACTATATCGGGGCTATATTAATGGCGACACTGCCCAATTTGCCGCCTTTATTATTAAAAAGGACAAGTTTTTGGGCTATTATCGCTTAGGTAGCACCATCTGGCAGATTGACCAAGTCGGCACCTTTACCAACGGGCTACAGGGAGACATGAGTACGGTATATGCCAAGTATAAGGAGGCAATAGTACTGCCGATCGACTGCGCTAGCAACTTTACCAGCACCACGACTGACGATGGGGTATTAGAAAGAGAAGATGTCCCGCGTTACTTGGAGCTCGCTTACGATGTGGATGGCACCATGTATGCGGATCTCGGCAGTGAGGCCGCAGTGCAGAGTTACATTGTGGATCTAGCTCTTGCAGAAGAAAAAAAATATAGAGTAGCTTATGCTGGCTTTAAATTCTCCGTCGTCCATATCAATATCTGGAAGGATGCAGCAACCGATCCGTACAGCGGAACCGCCGTGGCACGTTGGACGCAGCTCAAGAATTGGTGGCAGAACCTAGCCAATGGCAAGGGGTGCATTCGAAGGGACGCCGTAGCCTTACTTACAGGGCCATCTGGACTGAGTGCGCATGGTTTTGTTAATGATGCTGGCTTTGCTTCCATCTGCGGTTCCGAAACCGACCAGTCTTGCATTTGGTTTCCCTATAGTGTGGTGGGGTATTCATCTGTTCTACACTTCGATGCCAATAATGCAGCGCATGAACTGGGTCATAATTTTGGCCTAGGCCATAGATGTACCTGTGGGGTAATGTTGGCATCAACTGCCTGCACTAATGGCCAAGCCTATCCTTCCTGCACGGGCAATAACGCTGGCTTATTGAACAACTTTGATGACAAAGGTATATCACGGATAAAGAGCTATTTTACAGGTGTCCGCAAAACGTGCAGGAATGATATAATTGGCCCATCCGATGCTTGTATGCTGGATGCGCCGCCCGTAGATTTGGGCTTTAACCTAATCTTGACCGCCGATCAGGTTATAATGACCGACAGGAGTGTAATTTGCCCCGGCGGCTCCTTCACCGCTTCTTTCTACAATACTTACGACCCAAATGGCAGCCTTACTTGGGCATTAGGCCCTCTCCTGACCTTCGACGGTGGCAATCCACCAGCGGGTACAAAGCAGGCTAAGATCAAATTGCCCAGCACGATCAATGTATGTGCCCCTTTCGACTCTTGGGTAGAAACCTCCTTCAACTATGCGTGCGGTGGACCAGTTACCTATCGGCTGCCAGTTCGTTTGGGCAGTAGCTTCAACTTAGATGGCATCTATACAGGTACGGCAGAAATCTCCAAGACCATCAGCTCGGCCAATTATGTAGTGCCCGGCAGTTACGACCTACAGTTGGAGAATCCCAACGCTACCTATATCTGGACCCAAACCAGTGGCAGCAGTACGACCACTTTACCTAATACAGGCAATCGGATTTCCTTCGGGATAGTCGCAAACCAAAGCGTGAGTTTTACAGTATCTACTACCTCGGAGTGTTGTGCTTTCCAGCGCACTTTCGCTTTTTTTGCCAACGGAGGTGGCTTCATGCCTGCCAATGGAAATACCGGAAGTGCCAAGCACCAAGTGTATCCCAACCCGGCAACCGATATGGTCACCATACTTTTCAATACGTTGGGATCGCCAGTGAGCTAAGTTCGAACAGTAGACATAGTAGATCCACTGGGTAGAATAGTGCACCATCTATCAAAAGTTATGGACAGCCGCTGCGAAGTCAGCATTAGTGATTTATCGCCCGGTGCTTATTGGGTGCGCATTACAGATGGTACACAGGTACAAACTACCAATCTACAAAAACTCTAATCGTTTCAAAAAACCTGATTATGAAATACGTTCTTTTTTTCTTGTTGTTATTCGGAATCATTCTCCTTTCCTGCAAAAAGGATCCGCCCACCTTGAACGAAAAATTGGAGGGCAGTTGGCAGGTGACCTACTATAATTTCTACGATCCACCAACGCCAGACTATATCAAAAATGGAATAGCATTTAAAAGCAAAGGGGAGAATAAAGGAACCATTTGGTGGGCAGAGCATAGAGAACTTAACGATACAAAGGATACTGTTACTGGTTTTTATACCATTGACGAGAATAGCAGCAGTATGCAAATTAATTGGCAAGATACTCACCTCTACGGCATAACAAAAAGCAAAACCCTGGGAGTTGGCCTTTCACAAGATAATCTGACTTTGACTTGGCCTGACACTTTTAATCATATTCTAATTTACACTGATACCGCCCGAGCAGTACGCAATTGATTGCTGGTAATGAAAACGATAGCGCGAGGTTTTCGAGATTTATCGAAAGTCTCGCGTTAGCGTTTAATCATGAATTACAGATTGGGACAGCTTTAGAATAATTTTATTTCGTCATCTGCAACACCGTCAGGGCCAGCAAAGTACTCTCTTCTTCCGGCTGTAGGTCGCGTAGCAGCGTCAGGGCACGTGGGTTGGGGCTACGGCTCGGCAAGGCTGGGTTGTTAATGGCTGCGGCGGTATCATTGCCCAGTAGCACAGAGTATTGTGATTCGCCAGGCTCGTTTTCCACTCGGGCCATCAGTTGACCCTTGTTGCCGGGGGCCAGCAGCACCCCATCCGTATAGACCCCCAGCGGCTGTCCATTTACCCAGATTTCGGTCTCCTTGCCTTTGCGGTGCAGCACGAACTCGCGGTCGCTGGTACGGGCCAGCAGCAGTCCGCCATTATTGGTTTTCTTTTCGGCATAGGCCAGCACTGGTTCCTGATAGATACTGGTGAACACCCCCTCGGTGGTGTTGTCAAACCAGCCTGGCTTCTTGCCCACCTGCTGGTTGAGCGAGAGCAACGACAGCATCTCGCCATCCCAGGGGACCAGTGCCGTGGCCTTGGACGCCTGTAGTTGGGCACGCAGTTGGTTCAGGGTGCTTTTCCAAGCCTTGGAGTCCACCTTAAAGGCAGCCTGGCCGATCGCTTTGGCGATCACCCAAATGATGCCGACCACAAAGGCGCAGAGGGTGAACAGCAACAAAAAAAATTCAAATAAAATAGCCATGTCTTTTTTCCTCTTTTTTGATCTCATTGCACAGAATACAAAGGTTATCGTGCGTTGGTTATCGGTTGCTGGTGGGTTGAATCGTGGATCGCAGATGTAAGCGGTGACACGGGTTCGAGAAGGTTTTTTAACGAAAAACCTTCCCAAACCCATACCATCACTACTAACCCACAAAATAGGCAGTTCGTGCAGCCGTAAAAAAACGGTCCTCCAGGCAAACAGCCCGGCTTTTTCGATAAACACCGGACACTGCGACGACAGATTAGCCGCCAATGCCTCTTATGTCTTTCACTTTTCTCACCCTCTCACCTCTCTTACGACTCACCGCAGCAACGTAACCTGGCCTTTCTCAAATTGTTCTTGCCTTTGGTCGCGGCGTTTGTAGCGCAGGGTGTACGTGTAGACATCCGACATGGCTACGGTGCCGTTCAACGTCAGGCCGTCCCACTGTTCGGTCGGCTCGTAACTTTGAAAGATCAGTTCCCCCCAGCGGTCATAAACGAAAAAATCGGCGAATTCCAGGTCGCACTGTTCAAAAATAGCCGAAAAGCGGTCGTTGATCTGATCACCGTTGGGCGTAAAGGCATTGGGGAACATCGGACGACAGCAGTCCTGTTGGGGTTTTAACAGCCGGAACGTGTCGGTGGCCGTGCCACAGACAGTAGTGAGCCGCACGACGTACTCACCAAAATCGGTGATGACCAGCGAATCGGCCATGCTGCCGCCCGACCATTGCAGAGTGCCCATTTGGCCACTCACCGCGCGCAGGGTAAGCGGAAAAGATTGGCAACTGTCCCGGATTGATTTGGAAGTAATGTTTACTTCCGCTCCACCGGGCCGCACTTGGAAGATGGTGGTCGATGGCCCGCAAGGCCCCGCTACGGCGACCGAATAAGTACCTGCTGCCGTCACCATGATCTGCGCTGTGGTGTCGCCGGTGGACCATTGGTAGTGTAGGCCGGGCTGACTGGGTTGCAGAGTGAGAGAATTCAGGCAAATATCTTTCTCCACGGTATCCTGCTGGGTAGCACTGGCAGCAAAAATATAATCGGCAAAATTGGGCAGCGAGGTGAACAGCCCGCCCGCATTGTTTACATCGGTGGGAAATTTCATAATGGCGCGCTCCAACTGTGGCGTGGCGCTATCGGGACAGCGAATGACCGAAAGACTCATCGGCGGCACCAATTGCACAAAATCCTCGGCCAATTGTTCGATAAAGTAAACCTGGCCATCGGGACCAATTTGCATCAGGCCTCCAAAACTGAAGTCGGCCACGTCTCCCGGCACCACGGATTGGACGGGCGTGGCGGCCAACAAATCGTACCTGACAATTGCCGTCGAGTTATCCGACTCTAATCCGTATAAATAACGGCTATTGGGAGAAAAACTAAAGGTGTAGTTGGAAATACCAATTACTTGTAAAAACTCCACTGTGCCGTTGGCAGCATTGAAGGCATATAATTCGCTATCTGTGCAAAGAAAACGTCCGTCGGGCGAGGTCTTAATCACCAGTGCATTCGGATCGCTGCTGCGGCGTGGTTGCAATTGCGGCTGCCCTACTCCGCTGGCTGTGACCGGGACGACGACGAAATCCTGGGAATTATAATCCACCGTAATCAACCAAAAATCATGGCCATTGGTGTTCGGCACGGCCGTTAGACATTCCACAGCGGGCTTGAATACTGGCACATTAGTACCAACCACCTTGCCCAGGCCAGCATCCAGCGTCATGTCCACCTCAAAATACGACAGCCCACGGTGTACCCCCAGCGGTGGCACCTGTATGCTGGGAATATGATCAATCACGAATTGATAATAGCGATTTGGGCTGCCGGTCTTAGGGAGTACTAAAGCACTTTGGGCAGCACTGTAGCCCCCGCCCTCGGCTTGGCCCATATCGTACATCACGGCATTGTTTCGGTTCCAGATGAAACCATTGTGTACCCCGTTCACCCCATTTTCCAGCACTCCTCCACCATTGCTGTAAAACAACAGCTGGCCATTGGCATCGCAATACGACGAGCACCCTTCGTAGGAGTCCATCGCGCTACCAGTGATTTTCACGGGCGTGCCACTGGTAAAGTCAAGGCCGACATGATTGCCAAAATGCCAGATAAGGCCGTGGTTGGACAGTTGGGCGTACCCGACCGGGAGACCGCAAAAAAGCGTAAACAGCACGGCAAAAAGCGGACGAAAGGCGATAAATCGTTGCATGGGAATAAAAAAGAGAGTTGGAGAAGATTAGAAAATACGGCTGATAGTGCAAATGGCTGACAATAATCAACGCCCAAAAAAGGGCAAAGGTAGAGCGCAAATGCCCCAAGCCAAGTGTCCTGTAAAATCCAACTGCCTTCATTCGGTTAAATTTTGTCATCCCGGATCGGGTGGCCCATTGTCCCCGTAGTGCTGGTCTTAGCCTTTCGCCATGTAGTCGTAGGAGCACTGACCCGGTTTTTTGAGGTCTGCCCAAGAGTACGGCTGGAAAAAATGTCACCTAACACCTACACCAAATGCCAGAATTGTAAGATAGTCTCCCTATCATCTGCCAATCCGTCAGATTTCCCCGGCTGGCATAGCGATTGCTAAAAATCGGAAGACCAGAAACATCTGTCATTCAACAAATCCATCCAACAACTATATATCAACATGGGAAAAATCATCGGTATTGACTTGGGGACCACCAACTCCTGCGTGGCCGTCATGGTCGGCAACGAGCCAGTGGTCATTGCCAACGACGAAGGCGCCCGCACTACTCCCTCCGTCGTCGGTTTCCTCGACAACGGCGAACGCAAGATCGGCGCACCCGCCAAGCGTCAGGCCATCACCAATCCCCGGCGCACCGTCGCCAGCATCAAGCGCTTTATGGGTATGCGCCACTCGGAAGCCAGTTCTGAGATCTCCCGGATGCCTTATAAAGTAGTCAAAGGTGACAATGATACCACGCGGGTGGACATTGATAGCCGCCTGTACACCCCACAGGAAATATCGGCCATCATTCTGCAAAAAATGAAAAAGGTCGCCGAGGACTATCTCGGTGAAACCGTCACCGAAGCCGTCATCACGGTGCCAGCTTACTTCAATGACTCGCAGCGCCAAGCCACCAAAGAGGCGGGTGCCATTGCTGGCCTGGATGTAAAGCGCATTGTGAACGAGCCGACCGCAGCGGCCCTGGCCTATGGCCTCGACAAGCGCGACCGCGACATGAAGATTGCCGTCTATGACCTGGGCGGTGGTACGTTCGATATTTCGATTCTCGAACTGGGCGGCGGCGTGTTTGAAGTAAAATCCACCAACGGCGATACCCACTTAGGGGGCGACGATTTCGACCACACCATCATCGAATGGTTGGCTGGAGAGTTCCAACGCCAGGAGAATATGGACCTCCGCAAAGACCCGATGGCCCTACAACGCCTGAAGGAAGCAGCGGAAAAAGCCAAAATCGAATTGTCGAGCAGTGCAGAGACAGAAATAAACCTGCCGTACATCACCGCCGTGGATGGCGTGCCCAAGCACTTGGTGCTGAAGCTCAGCCGCGCCAAATTCGAGCAGATGACCGATTCGCTGGTGCAACGCACCCTCGAACCCTGCCGCAAGGCCCTGCAAGATGCTGGCATGAAACCAGCCGAAATTGACGAAGTGATCTTGGTGGGTGGTTCGACGCGCATTCCGCGCATCCAGGACGAAGTCGAGAAGTTCTTTGGCAAAAAGCCCAACCGCTCGGTAAACCCGGACGAAGTGGTGGCCATCGGTGCCGCCGTACAAGGGGCTATCCTCTCCGGCAACGCAGGCACCAGTGGTATGCTGTTGCTCGACGTAACGCCGCTGTCACTCGGTATCGAGACGATGGGCAACATCTACGACGTAGTGATTGAAGCCAACACGACGGTGCCGACCAAGAAATCGAAGACCTACTCCACGGCCAGCGACAACCAGCCGCAGGTGGAAATCCACATTCTGCAAGGTGAACGCCCCATGGCCCGCGACAATCGGTCGGTCGGTCGCTTCATTCTCGACGGCATTCCGCCCGCTCCGCGTGGCGTACCGCAGGTAGAAGTCACCTTCGATATGGATGCCAACGGTATTCTGTCGGTGACAGCGATGGACAAAGGCAGCGGCAAAAAGCAAAACGTGCGCATCGAAGCCAGCACGGGCCTCTCCAAAGAAGAGATTGCCCGCATGAAGGCCGAGGCCGAGGCTAATGCCGATGTGGACCGCCAGACCCGCGAACGCGCCGAGAAACTAAACACCGCCGATTCGCTGATTTTCCAGACGGAGAAGCAGCTCAATGAGTACGGCGACAAAGTACCGGCCAACCATAAGGAAAACATCGAGAAAGCACTGAATGACCTGCGCGAGGCCCATAAGGCCCAAGATATGGAGCGCATCGAGTCGCTGACCGAGGCTTTGACCCAGGCTTGGAGCGCGGCCAGCCAAGACATTTACGCCAACCAGCAAGCCAGCGGCGCGGACGCTACGGGCAACCCGTATGGTGGCCAAACCGGCGGCCCGACGGGTGGCGGTGGCAGCACTGGCTCTGAGGCGCAGGATGTAGAGTTTGAGGAAGTGAAGAACTAACTTTGGTAAAAATAAATCATTAGGGCTGTCCAACTGTTTATGGTTGGGCAGCCTTTTTTGTTGGTTTTTTCCACTTGAACAATAACATGAAACAAACAATTTTTACGCTCTTCTTTACTTTCTGCCTCACAAGTGCTTTTGCGCAGCCCAACGACCTTGGCAAAACCATCACGGAGTACGCCCAAAACAGTAATTTCCATGGGACGATCTTGGTGATGCAAAACAACCAGTCTTTATACCACCAAAGTTTCGGGTACGCCAACCGGCAACACGACATCAAAAACACCAACGATACCAAGTACAAGATTGCTTCGATTACCAAGACTTTCACCGCCGTCCTGATCTTGCAACTCTACGAGCAGGGGAAGTTGGAACTGGACAAACCGATCAAGCAGTATCTGCCCGATTACGCGGGCGAAGGAGTAGATAAGGTCACTATCCACCATTTATTGACCCACTCGTCCGGAATAGAAAACTGCGAAAAAAACGGGTTGGAGATGTATGAACTGCCCCAAACTACCGACGAAATAATCAGAAAATATTGCAGTGGAAAATTGGAAAACGAAGTTGGCAATCAGTTTAGTTATAATAATGGCGACTATGTGATTTTGGGCAAAATAATTGAAGAAATCTATAAAAAGCCCTATCAACAGGTGTTGCAGGAACAGATACTTACACCGTTGCAATTGAAAAATACCGATTTGGTGCGCCAGCCTAACATTGTCAAAAATCTGGCAAACACCTATCTTTGGAACGACACTACTAAAGTGTTTGAGAATGATCCTTCTATTTATATCGAGAATTATTTTTCGGCGGGTGCTTTATACGCTACCACCACTGACCTTGCCTTATTTGCAGGTGCCTTATTTGGGAAGAAATTACTGAAAGAAAGCACCTTAAACCTGATGTTGACTTCGTACCCCAATTTCTGGTACACAGCTTACAGCGTTTGGGTGACCGAACAAAAAATAAACACTTGGAGCGGCAAAGTCGTGGAACGGTACGGTAGTATTTATGGTGCCAACGCCCTACTTGCCCATTATATAGGCTCGAATACAACCATCATTATTTTAAGCAACACTAACGCAACGGATTTAGGAAAATTTAAAATGGAGATCAGTAAAGCAGTAGTGAAATAACTACTCAATGGTACTTGAAATGATAGAAAGGAATTTGCCTGAGTAGCTGATCGTCCCTTGAGCCTCGTCCAGATTTCTCCTGCCGTCGGAACGACATTTGGATAAGGAAATTTAAAAGCGAAATAACCGACGAGTATTTTCCGCGTGGCATGATTATTTAGGAATCGAATGGAGTGAATTGTTCAATAAGTTGCTGGTCCGACCTACTGAGCACCACGTTCTGAACCATATTGCTTCATTCTATGCTGACTTTTGCCATGACCAATCCATTATTTTCCAACCTGCTTACCGATGTTCACCAATGCACTAGCCACCGGCAGGGCGAATGGATTACCTGGCGTTGTCCGCACTGTGCAGGCTATGAACGCCGCTACAATTGGGTCACCGGGGAAATGCGCCTCAAACGTGGTGGGGCCACTGCCCAGCACATGGGAGCCAGCACCCAAGCAGAGAACATGGAGGCTTTGCAACAGGTGCTTTCGTTGAATTGAGTACCTTAATAAGACATTTCAGACTACTTATTACACCGTAAATCAAGTTGATTTGAGGATGCGAGTATTTGATCAATTATCTGATTAACAAGTGCTTTGGTCAAATACTCGAATACTCGCATCCTCAGAAATTTAATTTACAGTGTACTTATCGTGGCCGATTGGAAATAGGGAAGCCGTTTGCCTCAAAATGGGGCAAACGGCTTTTTTCGTTTTGCGAATGCCACTTTTCTATCTTTGCCGCCGCCAAATCCATTTCATCTCCTATCTTGAAAAAATGAGCAACCTACTTGTCGGCAAAAAAGGTATTATTTTCGGTGCCCTCGACCAACAAAGCATCGCTTGGAAAGTGGCCGAACGCTGCGTCCAAGAAGGCGCGCAACTCGTACTGACCAACGCGCCGGTGGCCATGCGCATGGGCGAAATCAATAAGCTGGCCGAGCAATGCCAGGCCCCGGTCATCCCCGCCGATGCCACCTCGGTAGAAGACCTGGAAAACCTGCTGCGCAAGAGCATGGAACATTTCGGTGGCCCGGTGGACTTCGTGTTGCACTCTATCGGAATGTCGGTCAACGTGCGCAAGGGCAAACCGTACACCGAACTGAACTACGAGTGGATGCAGAAGACCTTCGACGTGAGTGCCATTTCCTTTCACAAGTTGATGCAGACGATGTGGAAACTCGATGCCATTAGTGATTGGGGCAGCATTGTCGGACTTACCTACATCGCCGCCCAGCGGGTGTTCCCCGACTACTCCGAAATGGCCGAATCAAAGGCCCTGTTGGAGTCGTTCGCCCGCAGTTTCGGCTATCATTATGGCACGGCTAAAAATGTGCGTGTCAATACCGTCTCGCAATCGCCAACCATGACCACGGCGGGTAAAGGGGTGAAGGGCTTTAATGAATTCTTTGATTATGCCGACAAAATGTCGCCGCTCGGCAACGCGCCCGCCGAAGATTGCGCCAACTACTGCGTGGCACTGTTCAGCGATTTGACCCGCTACGTCACCATGCAAAACCTTTTCCACGACGGCGGCTTTTCCTCGATGGGCATGAACCCGCGGTTACTGGAAGAGTAAGTGGAGGAAAGTTGATAAAGATTTAAAGGTTGATCGAATCACATTTTGGCCATGCCTGGCGTTTTCGCTACCAGCCAGTAGAATAACATCACGCTTGGCAGCTTGCCGGGAACCCTTCACTCTATTGCACGCACTTAGAGCGGACGGTTCCCGGCAGAACGATAAATGTAGCGTATACCGTAATGTGCGGATAAACCCACTACAAACCGATGAATCGGTTCCTTCCATTTAAATATTCGAGCCAATGCCCACGATTGAAATTGTGGGTTCATGCAGGTAGTTTGGTAGGTTTGGTGGTTTTGCCCACGGGATGGAAATCAGGCTTTTGGCGATTTATGCCGTTCTTTTTGCTGCTCAACCATGGCCTGCTGGCCCAACCGACCACGCCGCCCAGCAGTCCCTCCCCTACTCCGCCACGGGTAGTTGCTCCAGTGGACACCACGCCTGTGGCTTACACCCTGCCGCAAACGCCAGAACGCTTGGGACCGGAAAAGGATACGCTGCCAGATTATCACTTTCGCATTTACAATCCGGCGCGCAGGCAAGCGGTGGACTACGGCACCTTGGGCAATCTGGGCTCGTCGGCACGACCGCTGTTTTTTGAGACGCAACCCCGACGCGGTTTCGAGGTGGGCGTCCACGCTTTTGACCTGTACCAACTGCGGCCCGACGATCTGCGTTTTTACCGCACTGCCCGTTCATACAGCGAGGTGTTTTTTTCGCAGGGCCGTACCCAGCAGGAGGGTATGCTGACCGCGCAGTTGGCGCGTACCTTTGCCGACGGCACTACTTTTGCGCTGGACTACCGCACCATCAACAACCTTGGCCAGTTCCGCCACCAACGCGACCAACATTTGGCCCTGCTGTTTGGGGTGCGGGTGCCGGTCGGCAAACGCTACGAGGGGTTTTTGATTTTTTCCAAAAACATCAACCGCCAGCAGGAAAACGGGGGCATCGTGACCGATACCGTGTTTGGCGGCGATCAATTCCAAGGCCCTATTGCCGCCGAGGTGCGCCTGCCCGATGACCAAGCCACCACTCGCCTGGCCGACCAGACGCTGCAACTCACGCAGCACCTGCGCTTTGTGGGTGGTGCCGACACCCGGCAACGCGCTTTGCGGGCCACCCATACCTTCGCCTGGCAGCAGCAGCAGTATAAATTCTACGATCAGGGCTTGGCGGGAGATACCGTGTTTTTCCGAAATTATCTCACTGACCTGCGTGGTCTGCGTCATTTCATTGACTTGGATCGGCTGGACAATACCCTGGCTTTATCCACTTTCAAGGAAAAGCAGGCCGGGCGGCCCTCCGATGTGCTGAGCGTTGGGGTAGTTCATTCCTACTTTCGGTTGCGCCAGGAGCCGCGCGACTCGGCCTTCTCCAACCTGTTCTTGACCAGTCACTTAGCCATCACACCTTCGGACAAGTTTGCGTTCGTGGCGCAGGGTTCTCTGGGCCTATTGACCAATCTCGGCGAATACCAGGTAAGTGGCGAACTGACGTTGGGCTTGGGTCGGGTCGGCTTGCTGCGGGCCAGTTTGCTCAGCCAACGCCACCCGCCGGGGCTGCTGTATCAGCAGCTCTTCGTGAGCAAGCGATTGGTCTGGCGCAACAACTTTGAAAAGCCGGTGGAGCTCACGCTGTCCGGCACCTATGCGTTGCCCTCGGTGGGCTTCGAGGTGACGGCAAGGACGCATGTGGTGAGCAATTACCTGTATTTTGATCAAAACAGCTTTCCCGTGCAAACTACTGCGGCGGTACAGGTAGCCCAGTTGCTGGTATCTGAAAACCTGCGTCTCGGCGGGCTGCGTTTTGATAACACCGTTGCACTACAGCAGAGCAACCGATTGGGAGAGGTGTTGCGTCTGCCGCAGTGGTTCAGCCGCAACAGCCTGTATTACGCCGGGAAAATCTTTAAAAAACGGCTGTACTTCACCGTGGGGGCGGACTTTCGCATTAACAGCGAGTTCCGCCCAGATGCCTACCAGCCACTGAGCTGGCAGTTCCACCTGCAAGATTCCCTGACCCAAAAGCCCTACCCTTCGCTGGATGTGTTTGCCGCCTTCAAGGTGCAGTCTTTTCGTTTCTTTTTTCGTTACGAAAACCTGCGCACCCTATGGGACAAGTCGCAGGTGTACTACCAAACCGCCTACCATCCACAGCCTTTTGGGGCGGTCCGGTTGGGCATTGCCTGGCGTTTTCTGGACAGCAATATGCCCGAGCCCGGTACCGCCGTGCCGCCAACGGGGGCCGGAGGCAGTACGTTGCCGCCCACTAGCGGTGCGCCGCGTCAGCGGTTTTAAAAGCAATGGGCAAAGAGAGCAAAGCGACATCTCAATTTTCAGTGAGAAAGGCTAGGTTGCAGCCTTCTCAACATCCTCCACATTTTTTCAACCTTTCTCAATGCCTCTTAGCAACCCTTTGGTTTGCAAGAACTTCCGAAACTCGTCTATTTCGGCAGCAGAATCAAAGGCCCGCTTGGGAACGTAGTTGTACACCTTTTCGTTCTGGTGCAACAAAAACCACTCTGGCACCTCGCGCGCCTTCCAGAATATATCCCAGGTGTAGGAATTTTGCACTTCTTCGGTAATTACTTGAAAATCGTCTTCGGTGAGGTG
>JAYUXG010000779.1:0-2347 GCA_043753125.1 Saprospirales bacterium
GCGCGGTTTGAAGGTCGGTTCGGTCACGTTTACGATTTTGTGGTAGGAGCCGTAGAACATGGGCCGGATGAGGTGGTTCAGGCCGGTATCCAGGCCTACAAAGGAGGTGGAAGTGGTTTGTTTCACCAGCGTACATTTGGCGAACAAATAGCCCGCCTCGCTGACCAGGAACTTGCCTGGTTCGAACATCAGTGTCAGGTCGCGGCCATAGCTTTGGCAGAATTCGGCGAAGCGCCGACTGAGTTTTTCGCCCAGTTCCTCCACGTCGGTTTCGATGTCGTCGGGCTTGTAGGGTACTTTGAAACCGCTGCCCATGTCGATGTATTGCAGGTGCGGAAAACGCTGGGCCGCCTCAAACAAAATCTCCGCGCCACGCAGGAAAATGTCCACGTCCAGAATATCCGAGCCGGTGTGCATATGCAGACCATTTACCGTAAGTCCTTGACTCTCCACAATCCGCAGCACGTGCGGCAGCTGGTGGATGCTGATGCCGAACTTGGAATCGATATGGCCAACGCTGATTTTTTCGTTGCCGCCCGCCATCAGGTGCGGATTGATGCGCAGGCAAACTGGTACACTCGGGTGGTGCAGCCCCCAGTTTTCGAGCATCGGGATGGCATCCACGTTGATCTTCACGCCCAACCGGACGGCCTCGTCGAACTCGTCCATGCCCGCGAAATTGGGGGTGTACAAAATGTCTGCGGATGGAAAGCCCGCTAATAGACCGAGCTGCACCTCCTGAATGGATACGCAGTCCAACCCTGCGCCCAGCTGGCGAAACAGGCGCATCACCGTGAGGTTGGAGAGGGCCTTGCAGGCGTAGTGAATGTGTAGTTTGGGGTAAGAGAAGGCAGCAGTAATACGCTGGTACTGGCGTTCCATCACCGCAGCGTCGTAGACGTACAGGGGCGTGCCGTATTCGCGGCAGAGCTGAAGCGGATCGATGCCGCCCGGAAATTGGTAGTGATGGTCAACGAGTTCCATGCGCAGTCCGTCGGTTGTTTTACGGAGCGCGAAGGTAGGTTTTTTGGGAAAACTGCGTTCTTCTTCCATGGTTCCCGCCCGGCCAACCCGCAACAGGCGAAGCAGCTAATGCCAGGGCGGAACGGGTAGTCTAAAGTTTTTAGGCTTACTTTTACCCCTACCGCTCTAAACCATCTACATAACCATCAAAAAACATGCTACTAAAAACTTTTTTACTGGCATCTCTATGCGCTGCCACGCTTATTACCCATCCGGGTTGCAAATCCGCCAGCTTGGGCTCGGATGACGGAAGTTCCTGGGCCGATTACTACCGGCTGCAGCTCACCCCCGGCGCTAAACTGATCCGCGCTCTACCCAATGCAACGGTAGAATTACACCAGGGCCGCTATCTGGTAAAGGAGTATTATTACGAAACAAAAATGGTGACCTCCGGAAAGACCTACATGGATGCGGCATTGAAGAAGCTGACTGGTCCGCTGATCAGTCGTACCGATTGGGGGAGCCCGCTGGCTACCTCCACGTATGAAAACGGCATACAGACCGGCGAAGCGCTGCAATACAACCCGGAAAAAGGATGGCTTTACGAACGGTATAACTACTTAGAAGGCAAAAAAGAGGGGGTTGGCACTCGCTATGACTCCACTGGCCGGGTTGCTTTGACCACCCACTACCACCTCGATAGTTTGGATGGAGCATATATTGCCTATGGTCCGGATGGCTCGGTGAAATTGCAGCGGGTGTACCGCAACGGCAAACTGGTATCCGGTCCGTCGGAGGAATCCAGCGATTCAAATGAACAGATACCCCCGGATTATTCTTGTAATCCTGAACATCAGGACAAAAAAAACTGTGGTGAACGCTCTTTGTTGCAGTATCTGGCGCAGAACATCAAATACCCACCCGATGCCCGCAACCTGGGCATACAGGGGAAGGCCCTCGTCTCTTTTGTGGTGGAGAAAGACGGTTCCGTCTCGAATGTACTGGTCATCAGGGGCTATTGTAACAGCATTCGGGATGAATGTAAGCGGGTAATATCGGGGATGGAGCGGTGGATACCCGGCTCCGCCAACGGGAAGCCGGTAAAAGTTCGCTTCACCCTGCCAATCGGGTTTCGGTTGGAGTAGGTAGCGTTCTCCTTACCGCAAATCGCCCACCTTCCCGTCACAAAAATCCAGTTTGTTATCCAGAGCCTGGTAAAACGATTCTATATAGCGGTTCAACTCTTTGGCTGTGCTTTTAGACAAAAACGGCGCATTGCACCAGGTCAGCAGGTCGGCTTTAGCGGCCTGCATGGCGGCGGCGGCCTGGTTCAATGCCTGCGCCGAAAGTCCGGTGATGACCAGTTTACGCTCCGGCTTGGTGG
>JAYUXG010000780.1:0-2346 GCA_043753125.1 Saprospirales bacterium
CGTTTTGAAAAAAAACGCTCTGTTGGCACCCTCACAAAAACCATTTACAGTATGGGTACACGTATAGCAGTAGGCGACGTGTGCCGTATGTTTGAGCAGACGATTTCAAACGTGCGCCCCCTCCATCAATAACCATTTATAGTTTACTGAAAGTCCCTTCCAGGGTCCCCACATCGGAACGCACGGCTAAGCGGTACACGCCCGCTGGCAGGGCCGACACTTCCAGTTGGAAACTGCCGCCATCTTCCACGGATTGGGTCAATACCAAACGACCATCGGTGTGATAGACCTGGGCCGTAGACTGGCCCATGCGCGCGCCGCCGGTCAATAATGCAGTGACAGTCAGCCAGTTACTTACTGGATTAGGGGCCAGCAATAGTGTCGCGTCCGTAGTGGGCGTACCTGTGGTCAGGGTTGGGCATTCCACTTTTCCCAATAAGGTGCCGTCGTGACAATCGGGGTGTAGGTGGTCTTGAACACCAAACTCGTACATCGTACTGTTATCGCCTACCAATGGCCCCACGATAATCGGCTGTGGCGTACCGTAGGGAAAAGTACCGTAGTGGTGCCCATTGCCGACGATATCAAAACCGCCCGAACCGCCGCTCTGGTGATCAAAGGTTACTAAGGCAAAAAATTGACCGCACAAACAAGGCGTGGCTACGGCATGGACATCCGCCAGGTGGCAATCTTCCATCAGGCATTCCGGCACGGCAAATTCCAGCGTTTTGCAGCAAATAAGCGCTCCCGCCGTGCCAAAACAGACCTTGATTACGTCGTGGTTACCGCCATTCCATGGAAAATGCGGAATGGTCAAAGGCAACTGGCTGATTAAAAACGAGCCGTAGAGCTCGCCATTGGCAAATACGGAAAAACTGTTCACTGGTGGATTCGCAACTTGGAAATTCAGCGACACTTGATAGGTACTGTCGCCCTGACACTCCCCGGTCTCCACGGTTAATGCGTGTATTTCGCAGTCATTGCCAAAGCAGGTTGGTGCCTCAAACTCCTTGGTCTTGCAGCAATCGGGATGATCGTTGATGCAGATTTTGATAAGATCGACCGCGCCGCCGCCCCACGGAAAGTTGGGGATGGTCAGTGGCAATGCGGTAAGGGGGAAAACGCCCAAGTACTGGCCATTGCCTGCCCAGATCTCAAAGGAGGCATTGCCGGGATTTTCCACTTGGAAATTGACTACCAACGAGTACGTATTATGGGTCGAGTCGCAATCCCCAGCATCCACCACCAGATTGTAGATTTCACAATCCGACCCTTCCAAGCACTCGGGCACCGCGTACTCGAGGGTCTTGCAACAGTTATTCGAGATGGTATTGGTTAACACACAAACCTTGAGTACATCGTGGTTGCCACCATTCCACGGGAAATTGGGAATAGTCAATGGTAGTTGGCTAAGCATATACGTGCCAAATACCTGCCCGTTGGCCCAGAGTTGAAAGCTGGTGGCGGTAGAACCAGCTACCTGGAAATTGACCGTCACCTGATAAGCACTGTCGCCGTGGCATTCCCCGGTCTCTACCGTCAGTTCGTGAATTTCACAGTCGTTTGGATTGCAGTTGGGGGCTAGGAAGTCTTCGGTTTTGCAACAGTTTGGTTGGTCGTTGATGCAGATTTTGATGATACCCACTGCATTGCCGCTGCCTGGGAAGTTGGGGATAGTCAACGGCAACATACTGAGCGGAAAGATGCCCACGTACTGCCCATTGCCTGCCCAGACCTCGAAAAAGTCGTTTCCGGGATGCTCCACCTCAAAGTCCAGGACCAGGCTGTAGCCGCCCGCCGGGTTGCAGGCACCCGCATCCACCACCACATCGTAGACGTCGCAGTCGTTTTGTAAACAATCGGGTACTTCGATTTCAAGGGTCCGGCAACACAAGCTGGCTCCCCATAGGTTCAGCAGACAAATTTTGAGCGCATCATAGTTGCCGCCATGCCAGGGAAAATTGGGGATGGTCAGCGGCAATTGTCCCAACGTGTAGCTGCCCAACAGCTGCCCATTGGCCCAGACTTGAAAGCCATTGGCCGACAAAATTGGCGTCTCAAAGTCAATAACCAACTGATAGGTACTGTCGCTGCTGCATTCGCCGACCTGCAAGGCTAGGGCCAGAATGCCACAGCTGTCGTTCGAGGCGCAATTGGGAGCTGCGAACTCTTTGTTTTTGCAGCAAGCCACCGTGCCAGGCACGTCATTAATGCATATTTTCAGCACCTCGACGGGGTTGCCGCTGGCCGGAAAGTTCGGGAGGGTCAGCGGTAGGGCGGTCAGCGGATAAATGCCGAGGACCTGCGAGTTGGCGTAGAGGGTAAACTTGCCATTACCGGGGTTGG
>JAYUXG010000781.1:0-31680 GCA_043753125.1 Saprospirales bacterium
ACGACGCATTAAAAGTGCTTATCAACCCTACGGCAGCCCTTTTTGAACAAAAATATCAGCATCGAACCCCCGCAATGGCGCAAAACCTGATTAATAAACCTCTAACTATCAAAGAACTGCTATTAACAAGACCGCAAATGATTCCATAACTTAGTCGCACAGTACCGGCAATGGCGTGTACGTTTTTGTGCTGAACGGCGACGTGCATATCAACGACCAACTGCTCCACACCCGCGACGGCTACGGCATCTGGGAGGTGGACCAATTCGAGATAAAAGCCGACACACAAGCGGAGGTTTTGCTCATGGAAGTACCGATGGCCGCTTAAATACTATTGTAACCTATGGAATACATTACCAAGCAATACACCATATTGGCGTAGATTTCCAAGAGTGAACTCAGTTTGGTAACAAATCCCAGCCATAGCCATCAGCCGTCCAGGCATTGTATAAAGCACATTTTACCAACCCCTCTTTGGCGGAGTACACGTAAGTATGGCCCAGACCATCGGTTTGCATCGCCGTGTTGTCCATAAGTACATTGAGGCGGGGATATTTTTTGCCAAACAGCCGGTATTTTTTTGTAAAACCTGTTTCCCGGCATGCGCAGAAAGGAAAATCGGCCTTCCAGCCTTTTATGTCCACCTTCGGGTCCGCAAACTCGGCCAGGGGTAGCCCATCACTAGAAGAATAATAGACAAATAAACGCGAACGCAAGTAGTCAGTAACATTGGGCACTAGGTGCAATGTATCATTGGTCACCGTCAAGTAGTAAGAATAAGTACTATCCCGACTATGACTGTTCCAGTTACTGCTGCCAGCACCATAGTGGATCACTTCGTTTACTTGGAAGCCCTGCGCGTCCTGGCCGACGATCTCCAGCACCAGGGTATCTGCGGAGTGGACGAACTCCGAGCCATTGCCTTGCCGATAATTTTCTCCGTCCAGGCCGATATAGCGGCTGCGTTGGCCTACGGCCAATTGGTCGAAGCGGATAGGATCAACACTGGAAACGGCATCGCGGGTACAAGCCGGGACGAACAGCGTAGTAGTCAAGAGGATAAGCAGCAACAAAAATAGATTTTGCATAAGGTGTTTTAAAAAGGCAAGACGGGCAGCGGCGGCAATAGGTTTGGAGGGATTAAGAAAACTTAGTTTTTTTGGAAAACCTGTCGTCCCACCCATTTCCCGCCTTGCCAGAGCACCACTAGGTAACTGCCCCCCGGCCAGCTAGATACTGGTAATACAACAGAAAACACGCCGGTGGTATAATGCCGTTCTGCTGCAATCCGTCCAGAGAAATCAAAAACCGTGACGCGATCAAAAGCTAGGTGTCTTTCTGGTACGCTGATCGTAACCGTCTCGCTGGCCGGGTTTGGGGTCAACAGCAGTTCAGACAGCACTTTAGCCGGCTCTTTTGTGCGTACAACAGTGGCGCATTCGCCGCCAGGTGTGCTTTGTCCATTTTGCTGGTAGCAAATGAGGTGCGGGCAAATACAAACCGGTGAAAGAGGGTCCCACAGATTGGCCGAGGCCCCTACGCTCTCTATCCAATTCGTCAACCCAGCGGGTGTATTGACGACCAGTGTCCGGCGGCTGGAACCAACCGTCCAAGTGTCGTACCACTCGTCTTCTATGTACACCGTCTGCGGCGGATGGCCGACCGTGACCGAATCGCCGACGTTTACCGAAAAATCAAACAACAAAAATTCGGTATTGGTCGCTGTGTCGAATTTGAAAACCTGCTTTTCGACCACGTTTTCGCGTAGCAAGGCGTAGAGCGTACCATTGGTAGTATCCACCGTATAAGGCGGACAAAATAGGGGTGCATCAGGATCGCCCTGAATGCTGGTAGCCAGTAAGAGTTGATAGGTTTGCCCGCCGACCATTGTGTCGCCCCGAAACCAATAACGGAGGCCATAGTCATAAGAGCAAAGGTGCAATTCGGCGGCCCAAAATTCATCACGATAGACCCCTCGTTCGACAAAAGGGTGATAATCTTGTGTAAAAGCTGACTGGGCGAATAAGTACAAAAGAGTTACACACAGTGTCTTCATGGGCGAAATTTCTATAAAAATACGGCTGGAGATTGGGCAGGGCAGGAAACATTTTACGAAAGGTCGTCTATTTTCTAATTAAATCACTTCTAAGCAGCTGGCTTATTTGTCGCGCATGGTAGGGATGGGCATTTTGAACAACCATCGCAAAATCGAAACGTTAGGTTGGCGTAAAACAGCCGCTTAGACCAATCCACTATGCACCCAACCCAACAACAATACCAAAACATTGCCTACCAACACTTGGGCATCGCCCCTGCCGACTGGCAGCCCCAGTGGGGTTTCCGGGCCAACGAACCCATTCTCCAGCGTCTTTACCAGTATTATCAGCAGTTGTATCAACAAAGCCCCGAGCAGTTTCTTTGGGCCGGCCTAGCCCGGCTCACTGGCGGACAGGTGCTATTCGGAATGCGGAATGCGGTGAAGATCGCTAAAGACCCGTGTGTATTAACGCAGGAAATCGTGGCCGTGGCCAAGGATATTTTCGACAACCTGGCTTGGCAACATGAGCTGTTTTTGGCGGATAAAAATATGCTGGGAGTAGTATGCGCAGCAATGGACCAACAGCAAACGCATACGCACCAATACACAGATTGCTGGGAAAAAATCGGCTCTGGCCCCTATGAAAGCATCTGTGCCGGTAACAAAATGCTGCTGGAAAACGAGCAGCGCAACACCATCCAACCGCATTACGAAACGATCAGGAAAGATCGGTACGCCAACCGTTACTTTCGCTTCACCCGTTTCGCCATGCGTAATATCCATCCGCACCACCGCCGCTTCATTTTAGACCGCCCTTTTGGCGACGTGACCCGATTCGAAGACCGTTGGCAATGGATCGGCCATACGCGCGGTATGTGGGCATCCTGGGTAGGGTTGGCACAAACGGAAAGAGATCGCCTGGTAGCCCTATCGAATGAGGACGTGGTGGCACATCAATGGTGAGGATGGTCAAATTATTTTCCGTATTTCTCACCCGCTCACATTTTCCTCTCCTCCTACCCCATAATATGCTTCACCCGCGGCCGATGCGGCGTAATATCCCCCAAGCGCGCCTTTTTCGCCTCTTCATAGTCCGTAAAACCGCCTTCAAAAAACACCACTTCCGCATCGTCCTCGAAGGAAATAATATGCGTAGCCAAACGGTCGAGGAACCAGCGATCATGGCTGATGACCAGCACACAACCGGCGAAATTCTCCAATGCATCCTCCAAGGCCCGGAGCGTATTCACGTCGATGTCATTGGTCGGCTCATCGAGCAGCAACACGTTGCCGCCTTCTTTCAAAGTGATGGCCAAATGCACCCGATTGCGCTCTCCACCGGACAAGATGGCCAGTTTTTTCTGCTGATCGGCGCCCGCAAAATTGAAACGCGAGATGTAGGCCCGGGCATTGATGCTGGTGTTGCCGACGGTGATGAGGTCGTTGCCTTCGGAAATGATTTCATAGACCGTTTTGGTGGGAATGAGGTCTTCGTGGCTTTGATCCACGTAGCTGATTTGCACAGATTCTCCAACGATGACCTCGCCCGAGTCCGGCTGCTCGCGCCCGGTCATGATCTTAAACAGAGTGGATTTACCCACGCCGTTTGGCCCGATAATGCCAACGATAGCGTTTTTGGGAATATCAATCGAGACGTTCTCGAACAACACCCGGTCACCAAATGATTTGGTAACGTGCTGTAATTCAATTACTTTGTCGCCCAAGCGTTGGCCAGCCGGAATGAACAGTTCGAGTTTGGCCTCCTTTTCGCGGGTCTCTTCCCCGGCCATCTTGTCGTAGGCGTTCAGGCGCGCTTTGCCCTTGGCCTGACGACCCTTGGCCCCCATGCGCACCCATTCCAGTTCGCGTTCGAGTTGCTTGCGGCGTTTGTCATCCTGCCGGTCTTCCTGGGCCATGCGCTTGGTTTTTTGCTCCAGCCAGGTCGAATAGTTGCCCTGCCAGGGGATGCCTTCGCCACGGTCCAGTTCGAGAATCCAGCCCGCCACGTTGTCCAGGAAGTACCGGTCGTGGGTGACGGCGATGACCGTACCGGGAAAACTTTGCAGGTATTGTTCCAGCCACAACACCGATTCTGCGTCCAGGTGGTTGGTCGGCTCGTCGAGTAGCAAAATGTCAGGCTGGCTGAGTAGCAGGCGGGCCAGGGCCACCCGGCGGCGCTCACCACCGGAGCAAATCTTGATGGGGCGGTCGTTCTCCGGGCAGCGCAGGGCATCCATGAAGACATCGAGGCGGTAGTCCAGTTCCCAGCCGCCCACGTGTTCAATTTGTTCAAGGACCTCCCCTTGGCGTTCAATGAGGCGCATCATCTCGTCATCATCGGTCACTTCGCCGAGTTTGTTGCCGATGTCCTCGTTTTCTTGCAGCAAATCTACGATGGGCTGCACGGCCTCCTGCACGATCTGGCGCACGGTCTTGGTCTCGTCCAGCACGGGTTCCTGTTGCAAATAGCCGATCTTGAATTGTTTCTCAAATTCGATCTTACCCTCGTAGTTTTGATCTACCCCAGCGATGAGTTTTAGCAACGTGGATTTGCCGGAGCCATTGAGGCCGAGCACCCCGATCTTGGCCCCGTAGTAAAATGAGAGCCAGATGTTTTTCAGCACTTGCTTGCTCGGCGGGAAGGTTTTGCTCACGCCGGACATAGAGAAGATTATTTTTTCAGCCATTTGAATGGAAAATTGTGGTAGGGTGTTGAGATTGTGGAGGGGTGGAATGTTTAGCAGCGCCTACCCTCCTGCGCCTGAAAAAGGCTAGGGCGGGTGAAAAGGCTACGGCGGGTAAAGCGGGGCAAATATCCACTTTTATTGGACGGTGCGGCATTTTGTAGGTGGGAAAAATGGCACGAGTGAGGAGGCACTTTAGAGTTCTGCCAAAGCCCGTCGCCAAGGTAGCAGCCGTCCGTGTTCCGTTTCGGCAGATTGCGTCCCGGCATAGACCAGCGTATTCTGGCCAACGTCCCGGCCGCTCAGTTGCTGCCACTTGGCCAGGCCAGAAACTAATCGGGTATTAAAGGTATTTTCGATAATGTTGCCCAAATAGTGGTGCAATGCTAACTGCTCCGGGGTAGCAATACCCAATAAATGACAGAGCAAACCGGTGTCAAAAAAATAGATTATTTACCACATAGGTCACACAGCATACATAGCCTATGTGTGCTATGTGATCTATGTGGTAAATAGTTTAGATTTGCACCAACTCTATGTCGTTATCAAAGTGTCTGCGAAAAGTAGGGGTGTTGTAGAGTCCGTCTGATTGGACATCATCAATCATCAATTAGATAATATTTTGAAATTTTTGATTTTACCTTTTCACTTATATGCGTTTGCCCTGCGTGGTCCCCCCAGATAAACGATGGGATAGTAGCGTTGCAATTCCAGTAGCGAGGAGGTTAGAATATGCGCTCAATCATGCTTTTTTGAGTAAATTCTCAATTTGATTGCAAAGTTACTCAAAAAGACCAAAAATTTTGCATTTCCAAAAACAAACCGTATTTTTGCAAGAAAATACTTATACTCACTCGAGAAAATGTAATTGACCACATCAAACAACTACCAGAGCGGGTTTTTTTCGATGATTTTATGGAAAAACTGCTGTTTATATATAAAATTGAAACAGCAATGGAACAGTCAAAAGAAGGAAGGGTAACCCCACACGATAAAATCAAAGAAAAACATAAACAATGGTTGCAGTGATTGTCTTAGTCTATTATGTTGTTTCTGAACGAAGAATTGATATTTTGACTGTACATCATTCGGCTAAGCCATTAAATATTACCGAGTTTTCATAACCCTTACCTGTTGATAACTTCCCCACCCAATTTCCCCCGCCAACCGCTACTTTTGCCTACTTTTTTCCCAAGAGTTAGCGAGCAAAAATGCGATTACGATCACTCGAAATAAAAGGCTTCAAATCCTTCGCCTCCGAAACCGTCATCCACTTCAACGACGACGTGACGGGCATTGTCGGCCCCAACGGCAGCGGCAAGAGCAACATCGTGGATGCCGTGCGCTGGGTGCTCGGCGAACAGAAAAGTAGCCAGCTTCGGTTGGACAAGATGTCGTCCATCATCTTTAACGGCACCAAAAAACGCAAAGAAAGCCAAATCGCCCAGGTCACGCTCAGCTTCGACAACACCAAGAACGTACTGCCCACCGATTATACTTCGGTGAGTATCAGTCGCATTCTCTACCGCAGCGGCGAGAGCGAATACCGCCTCAACGGGGTCACCTGCCGCCTGAAAGATATAACTTCTTTATTTCTCGACACTGGCATTGGCGCCGATTCCTACGCCATCATCGCCCTCAATATGGTGGAGGATATGCTCTCCGACCGCGAACAGGCCCGTCGCCGGATGTTCGAGCAGGCCGCCGGGGTGAGCAAATACAAGGCCCGTAAGCACGAAACCCAGCAAAAACTGGAGGCTACTTCCGGCGACCTGGAGCGCGTAGAAGACCTGCTCTTCGAGATCACCGACCAGCTCAAAAAACTCGAAAAGCAGGCCGAACGCGCCCGAAAATTCTATGCCTTAAAAGACGAGTACAAGACGCTGAGCATTGAGTTGGCGGTGCATAATCTGGCCCGCCACAAAAAAGCCTACCAGGAACTGGAGGCCCAGATTACCCGCGAGGAAGACCAGTACCGCAGCACCGAAGGCATGGCCCGCCTGCTCGAAGCCGACCTGGAAGCCCAGCGCAAAAGCCACGTGGACAAGGAAACCTCACTCAGTGGCCAGCAGCAGGAGGTCAACCAGCTCACCGGACGTATCCGGGGTAAGGAGAATGAGAAAGATATGGGAATGCAAAAGCAATCGTTCGTACAAAACGACCTGCGCCGGTTGGAAGACCAGATCGCCCAATCCACACAACAAATCCAAACGTTGGAACGGGAAATAAATGGCTACCAAACCGACCTGAATTATGAACGTAATGTAGAGGGCGAATTAGAAATCGCTTTAGAAGAGGCCCGCATCCAATTGGAAAGCACCCGCAGCACTCACCAATTATTAAAAGGTAATCTGGACGAATTTATCAAAGTCCAGCAAGTGGCGGAACGCGAGATCGTCGAGCTAGAAAAACAAAAGGCCATCCAGAGCAACCAGATCGAGCACCTGCGCCGCGATGTGGAACGCACTTTGGCCGACATTGCTAACCGCCGCGCCGAAATGCAGGTGCTGGAAACTAACTTAGCCACCCAACGCCAGTCCGAAGGAGACCAAGCGACACGCATTGCGAATATAGAAGCCGCCGAAACCAAACGCAAAGCCGACCTCGCCCAGACCGAGACCGGACAAGAAGCATTAGCCAAAAAACTCGCCGACCACCACCGCCAGCTCGACGCGCGGCGCAACGAATACCGGCTGACCAAAAGTATGATCGAACGCTTCGAAGGTTTCCCGGAAAGCATCAAATTCCTCAGCCAGCAGAAAGATTGGGCCAAGAACTGCCCGCTGCTCAGCGACCTGATCTACGTCCGCGAGGAGTATCGGGTGGTCATCGAAAACTACCTGGAGCCTTACCTCAATTACTACGTGGTGCCCAATGCCGACGAGGCAATCAAGGCCATTGGACTGCTCGGACAGAGCCAGAAAGGCCGCGCCAATTTCTTTTTGCTGGATGCTTTCGCGGACTACCAACCGCCGCTCCTGTTGCTTCCCGACGGGTTACAAGCCGTGGAACTGGTAGAAGTGGAGGCGCGTTACCGACCACTGGTGGGGTACTTATTAGAAAATGTATTAATCGTAGAAAGCGATGCCAGGTTCAACAATTTTTCAAAAATTACCACCGATCAAGCCCCCCTCCCTTTCGGGGGAGAGCCTGTCCCGTACTTTAGTCGGGAGGATGGGGGTGGGGTCCTTCTGTCCAAATCCGGCACTTTCATTAAGCGGAAGTTCTCGCTTTCCGGCGGTTCGGTTGGCCTGTTCGAGGGCAAAAAAATAGGCCGGAAAAAGAACCTCGAAATACTGGAAGTAGAAATAAAGCAGGGCGAAATCGTTGAAAATCAACTCAATAATCAACTCGCCACACTACGCTCCCGCCTGCAAAGTCTGCGCCAAACCGATCAATCCACACTGCTCCAGCGCGAACGGGAGGCCCTGAACCGCCTCCACCAAGAATCTGCCAGCGGACGCGCCCGCCTCGAAAACATCGCCGCTTTCGTCGCCAATTTCGACGCACAAGCGGGGGATGCCCACCAGCGCATCGCTGGCTTGACGGCCAGCAATGCCGCCATTGAGCAACAGTTGGCTGAAAAACAGCGCGCCGTGGAGGTCGCCCGCAATCGGCTCACCCAGGCCGATGGTTCGTTCCGCGACGTGGCCGAGCAACTTAGTCTGGCCAGTTCCACTTACAACCAGCGCAACATCGAGTTCATCCGGCAGCAAAACAAGGTGCAGACCTTCCGGCAGGAGCTGGCTTTCCGTGACAAACGCCGCGAGGAACTGCGCCAGATGCTGGTCACGGCCCAAACGACGCTTGCCCACCATGCCGACCAGATCAGTCTGATCCAAACCGATTTGACGCGTTTGGAAGGCGAACTAGCCACCGCCTACGGCGAAAAAAAGACCAAGGAAGCCGCGTTGAGTGCCGTGGAGCAAACGTATTTTAAAGCTCGCAACGAGATTCACGAGCTCGAAAACAAACAGCGGGACAACTTCCGCAAGCAGCAGGATTTGCAGGGCGCGGTGAACCGATTGAAAGAAAAATTTTCGGACGTAAAGTTTGAAATCACCGCCATCGGTGAACGGCTTCGCGTGGAGTTTGGCTTAGGCGTGAACGACGTGATCAACAACGAGCCCGATCCCAAGTACCAGCACGAGCCGCTGGAACGCGAGGTGAACAACATGAAACGTCGCCTGGATACCTATGGCGAAATCAATCCGCTGGCCATCGAGGCCTACAACGAAATCAAAGAGCGGCACGACACCATCGCCAGCCAGCGTGACGACATCCTGAGTGCACAGGGCAACTTAATGCAGACGATTAAGGAGATCGAGGAGACGGCCACCGCTCGCTTTCTCGAATCGTTCGGCCAGGTGCGTGAGAACTTCATCAAGGTGTTTCGCACCCTCTTCACCGAAGAGGACGATGCCGATCTCGTGCTCACCCAGCCCCAGTCGCCGCTCGACTCGGACATCAACATCATCGCCAAGCCCAAGGGCAAACGACCGCAGACCATCGCCCAGCTCTCCGGTGGCGAGAAGACACTGACCGCCACGGCCCTGCTCTTCGCGCTCTACCTACTCAAGCCCGCCCCGTTCTGCATCTTCGACGAGGTGGACGCCCCGCTGGATGATGCCAATATTGAGAAGTTCAACCGTATTATCCGGCAGTTTTCCAAAGATTCGCAGTTCATCGTGGTCACCCATAATAAGGCGACGATGGCGGCAGTGGATACGATTTATGGGGTGTATATGCCGGAGCAGGGGGTAAGCGCGGTGACGCCGGTGGATTTTAGGGCGTTGGGGCATGAGGCTTTGGTGTTTGAGGCGGGGTGATGCATTAATGCTTTCAGATCTTTTTTAAAACATCAACAATCATGTAATCTGCATTCGTCAATCCACGCACAGGGTTTCGTTAATGATAATCAGACTTCAAAAAGTTGCATAAGTGCGTCCACCAAAAGTTTTTGGATAGATATGGCTTATCTTTGTAAAAAAATTCTCCTTATGGCACTCCTTCAATTGGAAGTCAGCGAACGCTTGGTTGCCAAAATTGGCATGGAAGCGCTTGCTCGGAAAATTCAGCAAATGCTTGATTTGCAGGAAACAAGGCTGCTCGCTATTGAATTCAACGAGCAACTCAAAAGCGAGGGCCATGACCAGAATGTTATGCTTCGCGAGGCCAAACGTAGGGCTTGGAAGCAGTTTAAGGCTGAAAAATTGAAAGAAGTGCTGCCATGATCCGTTACGTTGCCGATGCAAATGTTGTTTTCAGTGCCCTCATTAGTGGCCGCGAGGGTTATTTGCGAATGTTTACAGACTTTGACATTCTGTTACCCGATTTTGCTTTGCTCGAAATCCAAGAACATCAACGTCAAATTTTGGAGGACACGCGAGTAAATCCTGAGTTGTTCCGCGAACTCACCTTGCGCATTTTTAGCTATCTTACGGTTGTCCCCAATATGCTTCTTTCCACTCGAAGCTATCTTGCGGCGTACCAACTTTGTAAGGACATTGATGAAGACGACACGGTTTATCTCGCTGTTGCTATTGAGTTTGACATTAAGCTTATCAGCAAGGATGAAGAATTGATAAATGGTCTGCGGGCGAAAGGTTTTCAGAACATTATTCATTTGTCGGAATTCTTTGCGCAATTAGAGGCAGAAGTTAACTGATTTTCATCTATGACCGAAACATCTATTTCAAAAATCATTGGCATTACCGACGAGATAAAAGGCATCGAGGCAGAACTTTCCAAAATGGGTTCCTGGAACGACGCGGTTGGCGAATTTATGAAGTTTCAGTATACAGACATGAAAAGAGAATTGCTTAAAGAATTGCTGATTGAGCTTATTAAATCCTATGTAAGGCTTGCCGATATGAATAGCACTTTTTTGAAATTCCTTGCATACCTATCTAGCTAAGACAAATCTGCCCATCTTTCGCCAGAAATTAGGTATAGACTGAACTGGTATCAATTTAAACGATTGACAATCAATTACTTGAATTTACGTTCGTTTTTCAGAAATCGAATCAAGTTATTGATTATCAATGCTTTATTTGAAATTTTATATGCAAAAACGGTATTTTCTTTCATAAAGCATTGATAGTCAAACGTTTGGTTTTGCAACCAGTTCACTACTTGAGGGGGAGGAATTGATGGCAATGACGTAATCATTTGCCTTTTCACAGCTGATGTAACTTTGCAAAAATTCTATTTCCAATGGCAACAGAAAAGCTCATCGTCAAGAACTTCGGCCCCATCCGCGAGGCGGAACTGGATTTGCGCAAGGTGACGGTATTGATTGGGGAGCAGGCTAGCGGGAAGAGCGTGGTGGCGAAGTTGGTGGCGATATGCCATGATGTCAAAAAGATTTTTCCCATTTTAGTTCTTGGCACTTCTATAAACGCAGAAAAAGAAATTGAGGAGGCTTTTATGGAATCTATGGATTTCTACGATATAGGTGGTTTTAGTAAGGTCGCCTCAATGATCTATTTTTTATCTGACAACTATCAACTGCAATGGAACGATAATGGATTAGAATCACAGGTTCTAAATCATTCATTATCGGCGATCCTTCAAAAAGCAGCCAGCCTGACTATGAATAATAGTGATCGCGAGTTGAGCGACGAGGAGGCAGGAAAATTAGGGCAAGGGCTTTATAACCTTTTAGGAGTGGTTGAATATATTCCTGCCGAGCGTATTGTTGTTTCTGTTTCTGACTGGGATGAAGACAATATACACTATATTGATGAATTCTCTGTGAAATTTCAAAATAGAATGAAGTCCCAAGAATATTTTCCTCTACTTATCGCAGATAATCGCTTCGTTAATGAGCATAACCGCCGAAAAATTCAGTTTAAAGACAAAGTTATAGATTATAATAAATCCTCAACTGGCATTCAATCATTGACACCTTTACAGGTCATTGTAGAAACATCCAATGTATCAGTGAATTACCTCTTCATCATCGAAGAGCCAGAGCTAAACTTATACCCCACTACCCAAAAAAAGCTAGTTGAATACCTCATCGAAAAATGCACCAAGGGCGATAACCGCCTCATTATAACCACCCATAGCCCCTACATCCTCACCGCCCTCAACAACTGTATTCAAGCCCACAACGTGGCCAAATTGCACCCAGAAAGTGTCGATGAAGTAAACAAATTAGTGCCACCGCAATACCAAATCGCTTACGAAGATGTATCTGCCTACTACGTGGGCGGTGGCACCGTTAAATCCATCATGAACGAAGAGTTTCAAATGATCGATGCCAATGCGCTGGATGATATTTCCGAGGAACTGAGTATCGTGTTCGACAAATTGCTGGACCTTAAATATCAAAATCAAGACTAAGGGCCTATGTGTTGTGAAGATGTCCGCCAAGCCTTTGGGGCCAGTGACAAATGCTGTCGCGATAATATGCTGATGGTCAAGGAGAATGGAAAAAAATTCACCCTTCAACTTCCCAAAAACGCTACGGACACCGTTTGCTGCATCCACGTGGACGATTGCCTGATTCAGAACAAAACCCAGCAAAAATGCGATTACTGGCTCCGTATTTGTCAACTAAATAGCCATAAGAACTACTTTGTAGAGTTCAAAGGTGGAGACATCGACCATGCCTTCGATCAACTCGTAGCCACCATCAGGCAAGTGCGGGAAAAAGGTGTCACGCTACCCAAAGCAAGCATTCATGGGGTTATCCTCGGCAACAACATTCCGAGGCTCAATGCCGGAACCCAGAAATTAAAGGATAAATTTACGAAGACCCACGGAGCGGATTTGCAGCTCCACTCCAAGAAAGAGGTGGTGCTTGTTTTGAAGTGAGTAACCGCAGAGTATTACAGCATAAAACTTTTGGGCTACGGCCTCAGATTCCACGCCTTCGACTCTGAATAACACAAACTACTCCTCAAAACCTAAAATTCTCCGAATACCCCAGTTCAAAATTATATTTCCCAGCGTCGTCCCAGAGCGAGTCGTTCCGTTTTTTAGATTTGAACAAATAAATGCCTGGTCCAAAACCAACAAAACCATGATGTCCCAGTATAATCTTGGGGTTAAGATTGGCTTGAAAAATGGCGGGACCTTTTTTCATCCCGTCGCTACTTCCACTAACCACGGTGAAGGCCAGCGAAGTCTCGCCCGCCAGACCACCGCGTCGATAGCCGCCTATTATGCCTACAGATATAGCGGCTACGGCTACCATATTAACGGAAACAAAACCGCCTAAATAGGCCCCCTCGTGGGCCGGACGGTAAGCAAATTTGGGGAAGAGGAGACTGAGGCCTGTCTCGGGGCCATACTGTATCGAAATCTCGGTCGGAGGATCTTGGGAAAACAGATATAGAGATGGACTCAACAATAGAAGTGAAAGGAGAATTTTCATTACTTCAAGGTTTTAGTATGGCTCTTGTCCGGATCGGATGAGCAATATAGCGGATTGCTATTTAATCCTGCATAAAAAAAGCCCCCCAGTCCATTATAACCAGAGGGCTTACCAGTACCGATAACTAAAAGAGAGGAGATTAGTGGCCGCCGCCATGATGTCCACCACCGCCGTGACCACCGTGTCCGCCGCCGTGGCCGCCACCAGGATGGCCGCTGCTGTCGGAGGGGTGGTGTCCTAAGGAATCTAATCCATGGTGCCCATGATGGCCCAGTGAATCCAAATGCAGCGAATCCAAGCCATGATGACCATGATGGTGTCCCAACGAGTCCAAATGCAAAGAATCCAGCCCGTGATGCCCATGGTGGTGTCCTAACGAGTCCAGATGAAGCGAATCCAGGCCGTGGTGGCCATGATGACCGTGGTGGCCCAACGAATTCAAAGAATCACAATGGGTGGAATCGCCGCTATACAAAACATCGCCAGCGAGCCTAGCAACGTTGAGGTTGGCAATTGTTTCCTTTTGGCAAGCGTTCAGCATGGCAAAGGCAACGCAAACGGAGAAAAACAGAGATTTTTTCATTAAAAAAGAGTGTAAAAGTTTTCGGCAAAACGAGTTTGCTTTGCTAATTACCTTCACGAGGATGGACGGTATTGGGTTGCGCAGCCAAATGATTATTTCTAAAATTTATACTGCACCCCGCCCCGCACCATCAGCGCATCAAACGTGGATGCTGTCGCCGCAAGGCTCCTGGAATAGTCCAGCCACAGCCCAATGGTCCAGTTTGCCCGTTCGTGTTCTATTCCGGCACCAATGCGCCAGATGTTGCTCAGCATCTGTCCATCGAACTTTTTCACAATGTATTCCGGATCATGATGCCCCGGTCCAGGTCCGGGGCCAGGACCAGGGCCTCCTTGTGTCTCCTCATATTTAAAACTGACCAAGCCCGGCGCGATCCGCACCCAATTGTGCATTACCCGCACCGCTGGTCGTAGCCAGCCGCGTACCGGGAGCGCGTAAGTCAGGCCTAAGGCGAAATGCTGCTGGCGTTGTTGACTTTCCACCTGTACGAGCTCGTCGTGACCATGCGTGTGCATGGGCGGTATATAGCGAGGTGCGTGATACTGTGGCCGGTAGCGGCTGGTGCTCACGTCGAAATGCAACCAATCCGCCGAGGCAGTCAACCGTAGGAATTGCCACGGCGCATACGTCGCCGTGATACCTGAACCAAAGATAGGCGAGATACCCGGCTCTTGGCGCAGGGGTCGGCCTGCCACGGCTTCTACCCCTATCCGAAAGCGAGCAGGTGGACGAACTGGCTCGATGATCGGCGGGGCAATGGCAGTCGCCATGCTGTCTGGCAGTAGAGCTGGGAGAGTAGCAGCGGTAGTGTCCGGCGTGTTTTTCGCAAGGATAGCCCTGGCGGAGTCTTGAGTCGGAACGGCCGCGTACAGGGAATCTGGCAACACAGCGGACGGCAGGGCTTTCGTGGGCGGCACCGTCTTATCTTTACTTCCATAGGTTAATGCCGACACTATGTCAAGCACTGGGGTTGTTATTGAATCGACTAATTTAGAAAGATTTAGGCCAGTTTTTTTGCTCGCGACGGACGCAATATCCGATTGCACAATAGTTCGGTCAGCCGCCTTGTTTTCCCGTTTTTGCTGGGGCCGGGATGGAGAGACGGTGGCAGCGGCCTTGGTGCTGGATGGATTTTTTTTGCTTTTAGAATAAGGTGGGCGAACCAATAGAGTAGGAGGTGGAAACGTTGATTGATCGATTGATCGGCCCATGCTTTTTTCCGAAACAGCTGGGAGCGGCGCATTTTTTTCCGGCAACGTGGCGGTAGGGTCTGCCATTGGCATGGTATTACGCAAGGTTGCTACTCCTTGGCGCAGTGCCGTGTTCTCCCGCTGCATGATCTGCATTTTCCAAAGCAACCAGCCCGCCACGGTCAGCGACACGGCTACCGCAACGGCGGCTGGCCAGTAGTGCCAATGGGAAGGCTGTCCGCCCCCGCCGCTCTCAAAAGCTTGAAGCCGTTGCGAGAGCTGCTTCCAGTTGCGGTCGCGGTGCGGGAAGTCACCCTCCTCTTCTAATTTATCGGCAAAAAAATTGTCAAAATCGCTCATCTTTTTCTCGAAAATTCAAAATCGGTGGACAAGATAGTTTTTAAGTGTTGGCGAGCCCGCGAAAGGTTGGATTTGGACGCTCCAACGCTAATCTCTAGCAGCACAGCGATTTCCTCATGTGAAAACCCATCCACGACGAACAAATTGAATACAGTTCGATAAGCGGGCGGCAGCCGATCCAACATGGTCAAAATCTGTTCCTGGGTCAGGTGTTCGATGGTGCCATCGTCGGTCGGTGGATGGTGACACGACTGTAGTTCCGTCATGGGTTGCGTCGACAGGTTGCTGCGATAGCGGTCAATGGACGTGTTGATAACAATACGGCGCAGCCACTGCCGGAAGGGTTGATCACCACCGTATAAATGCAGTTTAGTGAAAACCTTGAAAAAAGCGTCATTCACTATTTCTTCTGAGGTTTCTTGGCCGCTGGCATAGCGTTGCGCCACCGTCATGGCATAATTGTAGAATAGGGCATAGAGCCGATGCTGGCTTGCCCGCTGCTTCTGACGGCAGCCATCAAGGATGTGGAGAAGTTGTTGGTCGTGCACTGCTGGTACCTACACGGAGATACGCGAAAGCGGGTTGCGTAGGAAAGAGGAAAAATCACGCTCAGCGTACACCATGTTTTGTCATTCCCGATTTTTCGGGAATGACAAATGGGACATATTCTGCGCCAAATAATCAGCTCATCAATTTAAGGCTTCTCCACCTTCTTGAGCAACAACATATAAACCGGCAAGTGGTCGCTGTACCCATTGATGAAGACATCCCCCACCGAAGTACGGAACGGGTAGCCCCGAAACGCGCCCTCGGTCTGCAACATCCAGGGCTGGCGGTATACCACCGCCTTGAACAGCTGCCAGCCGCCCGTCTTTTTGTTGACAAAGCCCTTGGACAGCACCAGTTGGTCGAACAAATTCCAGGCATCGCGGTAGGCCAGCGTACCGTTGCCTTCCTTGTAAAGATCATACATCGGGTTGTACAGCTCATCGTTTTGCAAATCCTCGCTGCTGCGTTTGGCGTTCAGCACCTGCGTGAGGCTTTTGTTAGTCGGGTCGTCATTCAGGTCGCCCATGATCACGATTTTCGCGTCCGGGTTGATCGCCCGGATGCTGTCGGCGGCGTGGCGGCAGACGGCAGCAGCGGCAGCGCGCATCCAGACCGAACCTGCCTCTCCCCCCCGGCGCGAAGGCCAGTGGCCAACCATCACGTGCAGCGGCTCGCCATCGAACAGCCCGGTTACATATACGATGTCACGGGTGAAATCGACCACGCCGGTTTTGGGGTCTTTTAAGGCCACCGGCAATGCTTTGCTGCCCGTTACCTTGAAATATTTGGGCTGGTACACCAGCGCACAGTCGATGCCGCGCTCGTCGGGCGAGTCGAAATGCACGATCTGATAGTTACGGGCTTTCAGGGCGGGTTGTTGCACCAGGTCTTCCAACACTTTGCGGTTTTCCACTTCCGCCACGCCCAGTAGTGCTACCCCGTCGGGGCTGGTCTCGGTGGCGAGGAGGGCGATCACCTTGGCCATGTTGGCCTGTTTATTCGTGTACTTATAGGTATTCCAAGCCATCCGTCCGCCAGGCAAGTACTCCGAGTCATTGGTGTTGACCGAGGGGATGGTATCGAACAAGTTTTCCAAGTTGTAAAAGCCGATGGCTGCCACTTTATAACTGGCGTCGATTTGGGCGGCCAGAAAGCCGGGCAGCAGAAAAAGTAAGCTCGCCAAAAAGGCGGTACAGGTCATTTTTTTCATGTAACGGTTGTATTTTCGACTGCAAAGGAACACCTTTCACCAGCAGCGCATGGCTGCTTTGCAATAATTTAACATGGGCAAAGCAACTGGCAGCACTTGCCTTTTTCTACCTTTGACCGCTTTTTGAAAACCCCCTTATGGTCTTTTAGGCAGCTCTAACATAATCAATTGATCCACCGCCGCTCGTGCCAAGTAAAAAAATATTGCATTCTTAACGTAAATTTTGATGCAATTTGCTGATTTGTAGCACATTATCATTATTTGTCCCGATATTTCATCGGGATTGACCACAACCTGTCTTGTCTTCTTGATGGGGATTAGCACATCAACTCTATGCTTCGAAAATTACTTTTCCCTGCCCTGCTTCTGCTGCTGGCACCGGCATTGTATGCGCAGAATGTAACCTTGCGTGGCACTGTACTGGATGCCGAGACCACCCGCCCGCTGAACGATGTGGCGGTGGTGGTCAGCGGCACCGGCCAAGTGGCGGCCACCGACCAAAATGGCAACTTCGTGCTGGAAGGACTTCCACCCGGCCAGTACACTGTGGTGCTGTCCAGCAGCGGTTTCTTCCCACTGGAAACTCTTGTGGATGCCAACGGTAACGACCGCCCGCCCTTAGCCTTCAACCTGCAGCGCGACCCATCGGTGGAAACAATCAGCACACCGATCCCGGTGCTAACTTTGGACGAGGCTGAATCGGACAGTGAAGGAGCCGGCGAGGTGGCCAATTTGTTGCACGCCTCGCGCGACGTGTTCCAGACTGCCTCCATATTTGGCTGGAGCAACTATCGCTTCCGCGAGCGCGGCTACGATTCGGAGCAGTTTCCGCTGTACCTCAATGGTGTGGCCATCAACGACCCGGAGACGGGCACCGCTTTTTTCAGCGAGTTTGGTGGCCTAAACGATGTGATGCGCCTCCGCGAGAGCAGTATTGGCCTGGAGGCCAGCGATTTTGCCTTCTCCGAAATAGGGGGCGCAACCCGTATCGACACCCGCGCCAGTTCGCAGCGCAAACAGATACGTGCCTCCTACGCGCTGTCCAACCGCAACTACGACCACCGCCTGATGCTCACCGCCAGCACTGGTCTGATGCCGGGTGGCTGGGCGGTCACGCTCTCCGGCAGTCACCGCTGGGCGCAAGAAGGCTACGTGGAGGGCACCTTTTTCCAGGGAACATCCTATTTTCTTTCAGTAGACAAGAAATTTGGTCTAAAACACCAGTTTAACGTCACGTTCTTGGGCGCGCCCAGCATTCAGGGCCGTGCCAGCGACACTTACCAGGAGGTGTATGACTTGGCTGGCACCCACTACTACAATCCAAACTGGGGCTACCAGAACGGCGATAAACGCAACGCTGTGGTACGCTATAGCCACCAGCCCATCGGCATTCTGCGCTATGACTGGAACCCCTCGCGCGCCACATCGCTGACCGCCAGTGCCTACGGGCAGGCCGGTGAGCGCGGCGACTCTCGCTTGGAATACTTGGGTGCCAACCCCGCGCCCGATTACAACCGCCGTCTGCCTTCGGCTTACCTGGACCCAGCGCAGGGAGCTGTCCAGGCCGATTTGCTGCGCAACAACGAAGCCCTGCGCCAGCTCGATTGGACCAGTTTTTATGAAGTGAACCGCCATTCCCTGGAATCCGTGAGCAATGCCAATGGCCAAATGGGCAACACCGTCACTGGCAACCGTGCCCAGTTCATCGTGGAAAACCAACGCGGCGACAGTAAAGAGGCCGGTTTTCATGCCGTGCTTAGCGAGGCACTTAGCGACCGGGCTAAGATTCAGTTCGGAGCCAACTACCAGTGGTACCGTGGCCAGAATTTTAAGACAGTAGATGATCTGCTTGGTGCTGACTACTGGCTGGATACAGACAAATATGCGGTGCCAGACCTGCTGCGGCCCAATGCCCAAGACAACGACGTAAGCATCCCCAATCACGTTGTGCGCAAAGACGACGTATTTGGCTACAACTATGACGAAAACATCCGCAATGGTGGCCTCTGGACGCAGGTACAGGCCAATCTGCGCGACTTGTCGATGTTCATCGGCGGCGAGGTGAAAATCACCAACTTCTGGCGTACCGGCCACTTGCAGAATGGACGAGCGCCGGACAACTCCCTCGGCGATTCGGATAAATTGGCCTTCAATACCTATGGTGCCAAAGGTGGCCTGACTTACAAATTGAACGGACGTAATTATCTGTACGCCAATGGATTCTATGGGACAAAGGCACCGCAGTTTCGCGATGCCTTCTTGTCGCCACGGGTGCGCAACGCAGTCATACCGGGCTTGGAGGCCTATCAGGTGCAAAGCGTAGAGGGCGGTTATTTGCTTCGTACGCCGCGCCTGCGCGGTCGCCTGACTGGCTACCTGACGCAGTTCAAAAACGAGACGGAGGCGGCCCAATTCTATCTTTATTCTTTGAGTGTGTTCGGCACTATCGCCCAACGCGGCGTGGATCGCCAGCACGCAGGTATAGAAGCGGCCTTGGAAGCCAAGCCCAGTGCCCCCTGGACGCTGACGGCCGCCGCCAACCTGGGCTACTATCACTACACGTCCCGCCCATTGTTGTATGTAACGCAGGACAACACTGACCGTCTGATTGTGGACGGGAGAAAGGTTTATCAGGAGGGTTATTTAGTGCCACGCACACCGCAGACCACTGGGTTATTGGGTGTCAAGTATGAGGGGCGCCGCTTTTGGTTTGCATCACTGACGGCTACTTTCGCCGACGACAATTGGTATAGCTTCGACCGCTCCCGCCGCACGGCCTCCTTTGTAGAGCCATTGGTCAAGGATTCGGAGCCTTGGAACTTGGCCCTGGATCAACAAAAGGCACCAGCTGCGTTTTCCCTCGATTTCTTTGGCGGCAAGTCCTGGAAAATCCGCAATTACTTTATCTACCTCAACGTTGGGGTAAACAATTTGCTAAACAACCAGGATATTATTATTTCCGGTCGCGACTCTTATCGCAGCACCTACAGATCGGTGGAAGATGTCCGCCTTTATACGGATGAATTCGTCTACGGTTTTGGCACCAATTACTTTATTAGTTTGACGTTCCGTAAATAGGTGGTTGATAAGGATGGATAAGGGTTTATAATATAGAGTACACTACGATTTATCCACCCCATCAACCGCTTCATAAACCCCATCAGCCTTCATCAGCCACTTTTCTTGATTTTCAACTTAAAAAAATAAAAGCCCATGTTTCTCACTGGCAATAAAGCAAAATTTCTTTTCCCGGCACTCTTCGCGCTTGTGCTGACCGCAGGCGGGTTGGGTTGCGTCAAAACCGAGTTCGATGAGCCACCCACCGGCGGCGACCCGGTTACGTTGACCCCCAATACGACCATCAAAGAGCTGAAAAACCTGCACGTGACCCCCGACGGCTTTGACAAGATCACTGAAGACCTGCTGATTGAGGGCGAAGTAATCATGGACAACCGTTCCGGCAACTACTATAAGGTCATCGTGATTCAGGATGCTACGGGTGGTATTGAAGTAAAGTTCAATGATGCTTTTGTGGCGGAGCGGTACTTGATCGGCCAAACGGTGTACATCCGCTGTCAGGGCCTGTTGTTGACCGACTACAATGGCCTGACCCAACTCGTTGGTAGCACGCTGGAAGAAAACGGGGTGTTGAGCGAAGTGGGCCTGACCGAGGCCCAAGTTTACGACCAAGTGTTCAAGGGGCGTATCAATAATCCACCCGTTGCACCCAAGGTACTGACCATTAGCCAATTGGGTTTGCAACACGTCAGCACCTTCATCCGCATAGAAAATGTACAGTTTGCCAGGGCCGATACTGGAAAAACGTTTGCCGACCCGATCACCCAGATCAGTGCCAACCGCACGATAGAGACATGTGGCGGCCAACAAATACTAGTACGCACCAGTGGCTTTGCCAATTTTGCTGCTCAAAAGACATCCGGCGGCAAGGGATATATAGAAGGTGTACTCGGCATTTTTGGCACTACTTACCAACTCGCCTTGCGCGATGAGCGGGGCGTACAAATGACCGGGCCACGTTGTGGCACCAGTACTGGTGCCGAAGAATTAGTGGACATCAGTGCGGTTCGTAGCCTGTTTACTGGCACGACCGCTGCGGCACCAGCCAACCAAAAAATAAAAGGCATTGTTATTTCCGACCGCACTGGCAAGAACCTGAACAATAAGAATCTGTACCTGCAAGATGGCACGGCGGGCATTGTTATCCGCTTTGAGGCGGAGCACCCGTTCAATTTGGGCGACGAGATCGAGGTAATTATCTCCGAGCGCGAAGTGAGCGAGTTCAACAAACTGCTACAGGTGAATAACGTACCCTTGGCCAGTGTCAAAGTGATCGGCACGGGCAGGACAGTTACTCCGCGTAAGGCTACCATTGCGGAAATCAATATGAACTTCAACGCCTGGGAAAGTACATTGGTAGAGATTAACAATGCCACGATTACCGGCGGGGCCACGCTGTCCGGCAATCGCACGGTCAACGACGGCACTGGTACCATCCCCATGTTTACGCAGACAGCCGCTACATTTTCCGGCACGGCAACGCCCACTGGGCCAGTTACCATTACCGCGATTTTGTCTGACTTTAATGCCAAGCAGATTATTTTGCGCAATGCAAGCGATATACATTAACAATATTAGGCTTGGCAGGGATTAAGTAATTGATGGTCAACGCTTTTGCATATCATCTGCTTAAAAATAACTCTCTTTTGGGCCTAAGGCCAGAGACTTAGCACATTTTTTGCTTGATGACGGCGAGTCAGATCTACGGATTTGGCTCGCTGTTGCTTTTTGGGGCCACATTTTAGCCATTTCTTAATATGGCCTGTTAGGAAACGGTTAAACCCAACCAGAACGGGCAACCCGATGTACCAAGTCCAGCAACGTGCCGTTTTGAAAGAAACAACCTAACACATTCGTATGAAAAATCTGTTTTCTATTGCTTTTCTATTGCTGCTAGGCTTTACTGCACAAGCACAACTTATCTCGGTCGGTATCAAGGGCGGAGTCAACACCCAAATGAACAAACCGGAAGACGTCATTATTGGTGGCGGCGACAGCACCTTAAACCTTGGGGTGGACAAGTTCAAATTCGGCACCCAATTCGGCGTATTCGTGCGCTTGGGCAACAAGGTGTTCCTACAATCGGAGTTACTGTTTAACTCCACCAAGACGGACTATAAGTTCAAGGAGAGCAGTTTCTCGGACGTGATCAAAAATCAGAAATACCAGCATTTGGATTTGCCGGTACTCATTGGTTTCAAAATGGGACCGTTGCGGTTCAATGCCGGTCCGGTCGGCCATTACTTTCTGAACAGTAACTCGGAACTGAGCGACATCAATGGCTACAAGGCGCGCTTCAAGCAGTTCACCTGGGGCTGGCTGGCTGGCTTGAGCGTTGGTACGGGCCGCATTTCCGCCGATCTTCGGTACGAGGGCAACTTTAACAAAGAAGGCGACCAGTTCACGTTCTTTGGCGATGACTACCACTTTAGCAAAACACCGGCCCGCCTGATTTTAGGGGTGAATATTGCGATCATCAAGTAAATCTGGCCTGTAGACCTGGAAAAACAGGGAGACCATCCCGCTCCAACGCTGGCCCACAACGAATGTGGGCCAGCGTTTTTTATGCCTTTCAGAAAGGAGAGTGTTCTATTTTTGCCGCATGGACTTATCTACTTTGTACAGCATTGCCAAATCCTTCCACCTCATCGGCATGGTTTCCTGGATGGCCGGTATGTTTTATCTGGTGCGCATCATGGTCAACCATGCGCTGGCTTTTGGGGAACCGGAACCGCAACACGGCATCCTGGCCCGCCAGTACACCATTATGGAATGGAAATCTTACCACATTATTTTGAAACCAGCGGTCATTATGACTTGGTCGTTCGGGGTATTACTGCTCTGCATCCAACCAATATGGCTCCAACAGGGCTGGATGCACACCAAATTGACCTTTCTAGTGTTGCTGACTGGTTATACCCACTATTTGAAAAGCCACATCCGTCAATTGGAGCAGGGTACATCGCGCTTTACGCATATTCACTACCGCGCCTTGAACGAGGTGCCGACCATTTTTCTGGTCGGTATTGTTTTTCTGGCAGTGTTCAAGGAGCGTATCCACTATGGGTGGCTGTTGGGTGGTTTGGGGGTGTTTATGGGCTTGATCGCTTGGGGCATTCGCAAGGCGACGCAGCGGTGAGATTATCCATAGTTCAACACGGGCCTGTCTCCCGATTTTTATAGAGCCAAGTGATGTATGCGTTCTACCAATACTTCTAGCCTATTAACCGATCATGGTGCAGTCAAAAAGCCAAGCGGCGTGTTCGGCATCCTGTTCGCTGCGAATAGAAAACTCTACCCGTAATTTAACACTGGTGCCAACCACCGCTCTGCCTCCTCCAGGTCCATGCCTTTGCGTCGCGCATAATCTTCTACTTGATCCTTCCCAATTTGCCCTAACCCAAAATACTTCGCTTCCGGGTGGGCAAAGTACCAGCCACTCACCGCTGCTGCCGGATACATCGCACAACTTTCGGTGAGCGACATACCGATGCGGTCTGGTTCCAGCAGTTCCCATAATAGTCGCTTCTCTGTGTGTTCGGGACAGGCCGGGTAGCCGGGTGCCGGGCGGATGCCTTGGTATTTCTCCGCGATCAATTGCTCGTTTTCCAGGATTTCCGTAGTGTCGTAGCCCCAGAATTCCTTGCGCACCCGTTCGTGGAGCCGTTCGGCGAAGGCTTCGGCCAAGCGGTCGGCCAAGGCTTTGAGCATAATGGCCGAGTAATCGTCATGGGCCGCTTCAAAGGCCTTGACGCGCTCTTCGATGCCAATGCCAGCGGTGACTACGAAGGCACCTAGATAATCTCTGCCAATTAGTTTGTTTGGTGCTATTGTAGATCGTTCCGTATAGATGCCCCCCCCTGGCCCCCCCGTAAAGGGGGGGGATACGTAGCTCGTTCCGTTGGTTGTTTGGTTGTTGGTGGGAACGGGAGTTTCCGTAGCGGACCCCCCCCCCATCCCCCCCGTAAAGAGGGGGGGTACGTAGGGCATTCCATTGTTTTCTTGATTGCTTGAGAGAGCAGAGAGCGGAGTTGTTGGTTGGCCATTTTCTTGACCATTTGTACGGTTCATCGCTTTTAATGCTCCCTTTATTTTAAATAGGGTTTGATCCACCTCTCCAACATGAGTGCCGCTTCCCCCCTTCACGGGGGGGTAGGGTAGGGCTTCTACGGTGGCCACCACACTCTCCACCTCCCCACTATGAGTGCCGCTCCCCCCTTTCACGGGGGGGTAGGGGGGGGCTTCCTCGTAAGGCCGAGCCAACTCCACATTGGGAATAGCAGCAATCAAAGCACTACTATCTCCTGCTATCTCCCCAACGTGAGTATTACTTCCCCCCTTCACGGGGGGGTAGGGTAGGGCTTCCCCTACGAGGGCTGGCACCACATAATCACTCAAACAAAAATTAGGCTGCCCTGGTGCCTTCTGGTTTTGCTGGCGCAAATGATGCGCCACGTGCATTAGATCGCCCGTAGCGGGATCATACAGCGCAATGTCATCGTCATTGATGGTATTGGCGGGAAAAATGCCAAACACGCCGCGTGCGGTCAGCCATTTTTCGGCAATAATCTTTTTCAACATTACCTGGGCATCGGCCAATAATTTCCGGGCTTCGTCGCCCACTACGGCATCCTCCAAAATGGCCGGATATTTCCCAAACAATTGCCAGCTCTGAAAAAATGGTGTCCAGTCAATGTACTGCGCCAGTTCCGCCAAGTCGTATTCCTCAAAAGTTTGAGTGCCCAGCAAGCGGGGCTGCACTGGTGTGTAGTTGTCCCAGTCCAACTGTTGCTTGTTGGCACGGGCCTGCGCCAAAGTCAGGTATTGCTTGGCCGATTGCTTACCCGCCCGGGTAACGCGGATTTGATCGTAATCGGCTTTTACGCTTGCTGTAAAAGTTTGATAATCGGCTTGATTATCAGTCAATAAAGCACTCACCACGGCCACGGCCCGGCTGGCATCCAGCACGTGAATGACCGGCGCACGGTGGTATTGCGGCTCGATCTTGACTGCCGTATGGGTCTTAGAAGTGGTCGCGCCACCGATTAACAGTGGCAAATTGAAACCCTGCCGCTCCATCTCGCGGGCCACATGGACCATCTCGTCCAACGAAGGCGTGATCAGGCCAGACAGACCGATAATATCCACTTTTTCGGCGCGGGCGGTTTGCAGGATTTTCTCCGCGTTGACCATCACGCCGAGGTCCACTACGTCGTAGTTATTGCAGCCCAGCACTACGCCGACGATGTTCTTGCCAATGTCGTGTACGTCGCCTTTTACGGTAGCCAACAAGATTTTTCCCTTCGAGCGGCTGTCCCTGTTGAGCAGTTTGGCGGCCTCGATGTAGGGCGTGAGGTGGGCAACGGCGCGTTTCATCACCCGTGCACTTTTCACCACTTGAGGTAGGAACATCTTGCCTTGCCCAAACAGATCGCCGACAATGTTCATGGCATCCATCAGTGGTCCCTCGATCACGTGCAACGGTTCCGGGTACTGCAAACGTGCTTCTTCGGTATCATCCTCAATGAAGTCAGTAATGCCCTTGACCAGCGCGTGTTCCAGGCGTTTTTGCACCGAAGTATCCCGCCAAGCCAGGTCTTTTTCGATGACTTTGCCGCCACTTTTGACCTGTTCGGCGTATTTCACCAATTCCTCCGTCGCGTTTGGATTTCTGTTAAACAGCACGTCCTCAATGCGTTGTAACAAGTCGGGGGCGATGTTCGCATATATTTCGAGCATCCCGGCATTCACGATACCCATATCCATCCCAGCTTGGGTGGCGTGGTACAAAAACACCGAGTGCATGGCCTCGCGGACGTGGTTGTTGCCCCGGAAAGAGAATGACAGGTTGCTCACGCCGCCGCTGATCTTCGCACCGGGACAAGTCTCTTTGATCACCCGTGTGGCATCCAGAAAATTAATCGCGTATTCGTTATGCTCTTCAATGCCGGTGGCCACGGCAAAAATATTGGGGTCGAAAATGATATCGGTCGGGTCGAAACCAACCTGTTCGATCAGGATGCGGTAGGCTTTCTGACAAATCTCGATTTTGCGTGCTGTCGTATCGGCCTGGCCTTGCTCGTCGAAGGCCATTACCACCACCGCCGCGCCATGTTTGCGGCAAATATTGGCCTGGCGAATGAACTCGGCCTCGCCCTCTTTCATGGAAATGGAGTTGACGACACACTTGCCCTGCAAGCATTTCAACCCGGCTTCGATGATGCGGAATTTCGAGGAATCCACCATTATCGGTAACTTGGCAATGTCCGGCTCAGCGGCCACCAAATTCAGGAATGTGACCATCGCCTCCTCCGAATCGAGCAGCCCCTCGTCCATGTTCACGTCGATGATCTGCGCACCGCCGTCCACTTGCTGGCGGGCCACCGACAGGGCTTCTGTGAAATTACCCGCCTTGATGTACCCCGCGAATTTGGCGGAACCGGTCACGTTGGTGCGCTCGCCAATGTTCACGAAATTGGTTTCCTCCCGGATGATAAGGGGCTCCAAACCAGCCAACATGGTGTAACCTGGTACAGCGGTGACCGGCACCTCACGGGGCGCAATCCGGGCGACGTGCTGCGCAATGTCGCGAATGTGGTCGGGCGTAGTGCCGCAGCAGCCGCCAACGATGTTGACAAAACCGGAACGGGCAAAATCCTCCACCAATCCGCACATCTCGTGCGGGGTTTGGTCATATTCGCCAAACTCGTTGGGCAAGCCTGCATTGGGATAAGCACTTACGAAACAATTGGCGATGGTAGAAAGTGCCTCCAAGTGCGGACGCATTTCTTCGGCCCCTAAGGCACAGTTGAGGCCCACCGAAAAGGGACGAGCATGTTTCACAGCGATCCAAAACGCCTCCACGGTCTGGCCCGACAAAGTGCGCCCTGAGGCATCCGTAATGGTGCCAGAAATCATCACCGGTACCCGGATGGCGCGTTCCTCAAATACCTCTTCGACGGCGAAGATTGCGGCCTTGCAATTCAGGGTGTCAAAAATGGTCTCAATCAAAAGCAGGTGCGCTCCACCATCCAACAAGCCGCGTACCTGTTCGGTATAAGCGTCTTTTACTTGGTCGAAGGTAACGGCGCGGAAACCAGGATCGTTCACATCGGGCGAGAGCGAGAGCGTCTTGCTCAATGGCCCGATAGCCCCAGCCACAAAACGTGGCTTATCGGGATTCTGCGCCGTGAAATCGTCGGCGGCTACCCGGGCGATCTGCGCAGCGGCCAGATTCAGGTCGTAGGCCACGCCGGGCGGCATTTCATAGTCCGCCTGCGAAATACTGGTGGCATTGAAAGTATTGGTCTCGAGGATGTCGGCCCCCGCTTCCAGATAGGAGCGGTGGATAGCCTCTACTATATCGGGTCGAGTAAGGGAAAGCAGATCATTGTCGCCTTGCAGATCACGGTGGTGATGCCGGAAACGCTCTCCCCGGAAGTCCGCCTCGGACAATTTATATTGCTGAATCATGGTACCCATTGCTCCGTCAATGATGAGGATGCGCTGGCGTGCGGCATGGGTCAGGCTGGGAAGTACATTGTTTATCACGGTGGTCTTTTTTGAATAAGCAAATATGTAGAGCCAATTTTTAGTTGGCAAAGCAAGTCAGAATAGATTTCTCAGGCTATTTGTTCAGCCGTGCAGACCAGTCTTTTCTAAGAAAGCAGCATCTACTGTAATGAGCAGGCTATAACCAAGGTGGCCAAGCTCCACCTGCATTTTGCGTTTGCCTTCCAGTTTTATAATGCGGCCCTTCAAGCCCATGAGGTTGCCTGCTGAGATTTCGATGCTGTCGCCTTCAGAGAATTGGCCAGGAACGGCTTCCACATCCAGTCCGTCTTCGAGGGTAATACGCCGTAAGATGTCAATTTCGTCTTCCGGAATGGAGATCATATTTTTGGAAAACTTCACAAAACCAGCCACGTTTTCAGTCTCTAGCACTGGTACGTATTGATTCTTGATGATTTTCACAAAAACGTAGGAATTGATCAGCGGTTTCTCGATCAACCGGGTACTACGGGCATAGCGACGCATCAATTTTTGCAATGGCAGGTAAGCATTGATGCCTTTTCTGGCCAGCATACGCTGCACAAATTTTTCGCTTTTGGACCGGGTGTGCACCGCGAACCAACGGAATTCGGACTCGTGCAGGTGATTGGTAACGACAGAAGGCTGTTTCATGAGAGAATAAATAAAAACAAATACTAAAAATCCAGGTTGGATGGCCAGATATTCATGCGCAGGCCCACACCGAACAACTTGGTGGATTGGTCGCGCGCGCCTTCCACACTATTTTTTCTGCGCAGCAGCACTTTCGCATCTAAGTACAGATTGTGGTACAGCATCCACGAAGCATCCAGGCCCACCAGATCAATAGTGGCACCCACTCCTTGGCCGATCTTGTTGCCATAGTCCTGCACCCGCGAATTGTAGCCAAGTAAGGGGTTAGTCCCCCAGTTTTGGGTGGCCGTATCGTCGCCGGTCCGGGCGTGCATCACGCGACCAGTGAATAGCCAGCGGGCAGTTGGTTGGTAACGAGCAATACCCACCAACTCCTTGAAATTGGCCAGCAAAGGATGCGCTAAAGGTTGATTAAAGTGGGTATAGCTGTTCAGCGAATCCCGATGCGAGTAGGTGTAAGGCCGCACACTGTTGAACTCCAATTGTAAATCCAAATGATCTATTCCAAAAGCATTCATGTACTTCAAGCCAGCTTGCAACCCAAACTTGTTGGCCCACCAGCCCTTCTCGTCGGGGTTAAACACCGCTGCTACTCGAAATTCGTCCAGCAATACCTGACCGTACAGCTGAAAGCGGCGCAGCAGGTTCCAGTGTCCATCCAAACCGATCAGTACGTTGTCCGGACTACCCAGCATACCCTCCACGGAGCGGTACAGGATGACGGGGTTGAGGTATTGAAACTCGAACTGGCGGCTACGGTTGAGTACAGTAGCTTCAAAAAAAGCAAAAGACAGCCGGGGCGTGACTTTGAAATTCAGGTAGTGCAGGGCAATGTATTTTTTGGGCAGTTTTTGATCGCCTGACACCTGGCGTTGCGAGATAGGGGTAAGTTCCATAAACAGGTTCTGGTAATGGAAACGCCAAACCCGGGTGCTGAGTTTCAGATAAAAACCATTGGCGGCATAGTCAGACAGCAATAGGGAGCGATAGCCATTGCCGATAAAGTGCCGTCCGTGGCCCAATTGCAGGCTCACGTGTCGTGTGACGTGCAGGCCAAGGTAAGCCGAGGCCACATTGTAGTCGTAGGCGTTGCGCACGTCAACGATCCGTGGGTTATAATCCTTGTAAGACCCCACGCCGGGCACTGCCTGATACTCCAAAATGCGGTTGGTTACATAGTCGGGGAAACGCGCCTGCGACTCAATGATACTGGTGTAAAAGAATAGTTTGCGATCCACGGCACCGCGTATTTCGATGCCGCGGTCGTTGTAAAATAATAACTCGGCATCGCCCTGTTCTTTGGCAATTTGCAGGTTCAGAAGCGGATTGACGCGCATCTGAAAATCGGGCACATTTACCTCATACAAATTGGCTGGCGTTCGGTAAAAGGTGCGGAAGACCGGGCGTTGATGGTGGCGCAGGAAACGGCTGCTATCGGGCAGCCATTCGTTGTTGTCGTCGAACAGATATTGCAAGTCAGCCTGATCGCGGGAGGATAGTCCGGTTGCGAAGCTGTCCACTTTAAATGCGTAGGCCGCTACATCCTCGCGAGAATAATATTTCGCCTCCGGATGGATCGGGTTGGGTACACCGGTCAGGATGTCCAACCGATCTACAATGTGGTAAGTAGGCGAGTGCAAGGGTACACCGGACGCTTGGGCGGCCAGAAAACCAAGGGGAAAAAGGCTGGCGATGGCCAGCAGAGAGCGGCGTATTAGTATAATCATTTATGGAAATTGGTTACAAACGACCGGTACACTTCGCGCCAGGCGGCCCAAAAGTAGGTATTCCACGAAGAATTATGCCAAAGCAGGGTGAACTCTCCCTGGTGCTTACGCACTTCGCGCCGCAACTGCTCCAGTTGGGCCGTGGCCTGTTCGGGGGTAAGTTTTTGGTAGAGGCCCAACGTCACGTCCATCGCCAGCAGCGGTTTTTCGTGCAAAGGCAGCTGTTGGCGGGTCAGGAAATTGAACACGGGGTAGGTATCGCAGATGCCCGCCCGAAAACCAGTGGCTTCCGAATAGCCCGCCGAACTGTCCCAATCCAGCCCGGCATCCGCCCATTGCTGCCAAGTATGAGGGGACGAAAAACGCAGGAAATGGTTGCGCCCACTGGTGACCGCCTGCCCCGACACGCGCCGCACCGATTCCAGTTCCCGCGAAAAAGCAGCCGGGTCGTCATAGGCCTCATAAGAGGGGTGAAAGCCCACCACATGGCCGCGCGCCGTTATTTTTTGTAACACGTTCTGCACGAACGGGGCGTTCAGGGCGTACCAAGCATCGCTGCTTTTGGGCCGTTCGCCCAGAAAGTTGAAGTGCGCGGGTTGGCCATTTTGCTCGGCCAGGTCCATCAGCTCTTCGAAGGTATCGTAGGGATCTTGCCGCCGAAAAAAGTGTTTTTTCAGCCAAAAAAGCGTTTCGCGGGGCTGGTGCCGCTGCAAAATGCTGCCGCCCAACGTGCGCAATCGAGCGGCGGGTGATGTCCACAGTTGAGGATAATCCACGTCGTGGCTGATTTGCAGGCGAAATTGGCGTTCCACCCTGGGTGCCTGCCAACCAAGCCGGATAAGCATTTGCCACAACAAATTGGCGTATTCATTCACCACGGGCCGATCCAAAAAACCAGCGCGCCAGGCCAGGGCGTGTTTTGCGGGGAAACGCCCGTGTTCGTCTTGCTCTTGGGTTATGTATTCTTCCCAGCGGGTAAGCATGAAAAAAGCCGAGGCAAACACATCCAACCCACACGTGATGGACTGTCTGTAAAATACGAATTTTGGGGTTCCGTAGACTGCCGTCAACCGCTCTGGCTGCTCGTAGGGCTGGGCAAAGGTGTCGGCATTGGTCGGTACGTTCTTGGAATGCAGGTAGTCGCCATCTGGCAGTTGCCCAAAGAAATGATCCTCAATGCTGATGGTGCCGCCGCTCGGCAGGCGCAACAGGTAGTTGGTTCGCTCTGCGACGACTACCTGGTACTCTATGCCCAGCAGTTGGCCAAGGAGTACTTGGAAAATGTAAGTCTTTTCCGGTAGGGATTTTCCGGATGTCTCGATAATCAGCATAGATAATGGGCAAATGAGGCCATGGACAAAAAAGCAAAGCCAAAACGTAACTGTTTAGCACCCGAAGGGTGCGACATATAAATCAGCGGTGCTGCAGACAGCACGAAGTTTCTTGAAAACATGGAGTTGATGCTTACGACAAGTGCTGATGAAGCCTTGTATACGGGCATAGCGGTCTGCGCCCTCGGATGTTCTGAAATACCCTGCGACTTTTTGCTTTGTTTTGGCGGGCCTGATGTCCCGCTCTGCCTGATTGTTGCTGAAAGGGCTTCTTTGCACATTGTGAGCCATTTTTCCTTTTCGATAGCGATGTGGGAAACGGTCTTCGTTCCTTTTTCGCTCTTTTTGTACAATTCGAGC
>JAYUXG010000782.1:0-13679 GCA_043753125.1 Saprospirales bacterium
ACCGGGTCATGCAGGTCCGGCTCATCATGAATGGGCGTATTCAATTTGGTGGAAACCTGGTATCGTTCCAGCAATCCATCCGGCGTCACTGACTTGAGCTGTTCCGCTGCCTCTTCCGGCGTACCGAAGAGCCATTCCTGGCGCTGTGCTTCCGTGCTTAGCAAAAACGGCATCCGATCATGCAGATCATTCATGTCGGTATTGGCGCCCGAGGTGACAATGGAAAAAGTACGTTTATGTGCATCGCCTGGGTGCCAGTCTTCCCAAATGCCGGCCATAAACATCAGCTCGCCACTTTTATACCGGATTCGATACGGCAGTTTTCGATCGCCCTCCTTGCGCCATTCGTAAAAGCTATCCGCCGGCACGAGGCAGCGACGGTACTTAAAAGCATTGCGGAAAGCGGGTTTCTCCGCTACCGTCTCGGCACGGGCATTGATCATTTTTCCACCATTTGCACCGTCTTTGCTCCAGGAGGGTACCAACCCCCAGGTCAGTTCCGATAACTTATTCGGCACATCATTGATAATGACCAACGCTTTTTGCGTCGGGGCGATATTATAGCGTACCCGAAACTGCGGCGGTTGTTCCATGCCATGCAATTGTTCTTCTACTTGCTTTTTGGTTGGGGCGTAAGAATATCGTCCACACATGATCTAATATTTTTAGCCCCCAGGAGGCGTTTTTGTTTTGGAAAATACAAACTTTTTGCGTTGACGGAGCGTAAAATACCAAATTGGATTTGGTATAAAACATATAACTCCCTTATAGCCTGTCGATTAGATAGAAACACGTTTTGTTTTAAAATGTTACCAACACCTGAATTTTTTCCTTTGCTAAACTGCTCACTATCAGGCATTCACCAAAGGTACCTGGTGGGTTAATATTGTGTAGAACAGCTGGACTTATACACTGTTATCCACATCACTCGTCCGGAGTAGTCCGCAAAAACCAAATCTGCCGGCCGACTGTGCAGAATAGCCGGATTATCACACGCTAGCTCACAGGGATTGACAATGTGAAAAGTTCAACCAGGCAGTTACCAACGTTTGGAAAAAATCGTGTGGAAAAACGGTCAACTACTTGACGGGACAGGGCTACTAACCGGTATAAGTTGTGGGTAAAGTTGGTAAGTGCTGCGGAGAACCGATTTACCGGTTACAGTTACGCGGTTACTCACATCCTAACACCCCTGATGATGGGCGATGGATTTTTCTATTAACTATTTAAAATCATTAAAGAGTAATAAAGGATGTGAATAGTGGAGAGCGGACTGTCCCTACTTTTGTTTCAAAAGGGGCGTGCCAGTTGGGCCGCCACATAAACGCAGGACATGGCACTATTTAAGATTACGTATGCGGACGAACAACGGATTAGCCGCGCCGTGAAAATTTGGCTGTTTATCGGGCTGTTCATGGTACTAATGCAGATCGTCATCGGTGGAGTAACCCGGCTGACGGGCAGCGGTCTTAGCATCACTAAGTGGGAGATCGTTACTGGTTCGGTGCCCCCGTTGAACCAACAGGATTGGCAGGAGGCCTTTGATCTGTACCAGCAAACACCGCAGTACCAAAAGATCAATCAAGGAATGGAGTTGGATGCTTTCAAGTTCATCTATTTCTGGGAATACTTCCACCGGCTTTGGGCGCGACTGATGTTCCTGGTATTTGTCTTTCCGTTTGGTTGGTTTTTGCTGCGCGGCCAATTGTCGAAACGGTTGACCACACGGTTAATCGGAGTAGTGCTACTGGCCGGCCTGGAAGGTTTCTTTGGTTGGATTATGGTGTACAGCGGCCTTCGAGCACGACCGTGGGTGAATGCCTACAACCTCACGCTGCATCTTTGCATGGGACTGGTCATATTCAGCTATTTATTATGGACCATTTTTATCGCGCTGCGGCCCCAGCCGCCAGTGGAGAACGCAGTGGCACTCCGTCCCTGGCATCGCTACGTTTGGGTAACGGTCTTAGTTAGTTTTGTGCAAATTGCATTGGGGGCCATGATGTCCGGCACGAAAGCGGGATTGCTCTACCCCACTTGGCCAACGATGGCGGGCGGCTATTTGCCAGATTTGTTGCTGGATGCCGGAAACTGGCGTTGGTCGCATTTTATTGATTACGATACGCACCCATTTCTGCCCACGCTGATCCAGTTTTTGCACCGCAATGTGGCTTACATTTTAACAAGCTTGATCGTTTATTTTGTTTGGCGGCTACGCACAATGACGATAACCAACACGTTACGGCAGGGAAATATAGTCTTATTGGTGCTATTGGGCATTCAGGTCTTGCTGGGCATCTTTACGTTAATCAATTGCGTCGCCAAGATTCCGGTCGGGTTGGGCGTACTCCACCAAGCGGGTGCCGTGTTTTTGCTGAGTGCTTTGTTGTTCGTGACCTACCAATTTAGTGGCCTAAGACCAAATGATAGTAGTGCCCGGCAAAAGATAAACCACTAGGCAATCGTTAGTTGATACACCGCGTGATTAACCCACTTTTTTGGATACGTGTCGGCGAAATGCCAGTGCTGAATCCAAACGAAAGAATTGCGGCTTTTTTGCTACTTTTGCCTAATTAACTTGAAACAGAACGAATGAATATAATTATAGAGGAAAATGGGTTTCGGTACATGGAATCCGAGCCGGGTAAAAAAGAAACCCTGTTGCTGTTGCATGGTCTATTCGGTGCCTTGAGCAATTTTGCGGGCATCATCAATCATTTCTCCGATCGGTACAACGTCGTGGTGCCGATGCTGCCAATCTACGAGATGCCCATTTTTGAGGTATCAGTGGTGGGCCTGGTAGATGTCGTCACCAAGTTTGTGGACTACAAAGGCTACGATCACGTCCATTTACTGGGCAATTCTTTGGGCGGCCATATTGCTCAGTTATACGCCTTGGCGCATCCAGAGAAAATTGCTTCGATCACTTTGACCGGTAGTTCGGGTCTTTTTGAGAGTGCCTTCGGTACTGCTTTTCCCAAGCGCGGCGACTATGAGTACATCAAAGCTAAAACTGGTGACACTTTTTATGACCCGACTGTGGCCAGCAAGGAACTGGTAGACGAGGTATTCGGCATCGTCAATGACCGAAGCAAAGCGATCCGGGTAGTAGCTACCGCCAAATCTGCCGTACGGCACAACCTCGGGGATAAGTTGCATGGCATCAAGGCTCCAACGTTGTTGATCTGGGGCAATCAGGATACCGTCACTCCCCCGTTCGTGGCCGAGAAATTTCATGAGTTGATTAGCAACTCCCGCCTTTATTTTATCGATAAATGTGGCCATGCGCCGATGATGGAAAAGCCGGATGATTTCAACCGCATCCTGGATGAATTTTTGGAGGAGGTAACGGCAGACAGAGCAGTCGTTTAGTGTGATACTGATATTGCAGCAAGCCCAAAGCGGAGATAATCCGCGTTGGGCTTTTTTTGCAGCCAAAATTGTATTTATATTGTTTTAAACAAAATGTATCTTATTGATCTATAAATAACAGTCTGCTGTTGCTGCCACTATCAGTTGGCTTCTTCAAAGTTGACCGCACATATAATATCGCTTCTTTCTAAAAATTCTCCATTAACCAACCTTTGAAATCCCCAAAATCTGCTTCCATGGAAGTGGCTACTTTTTCCCGGTTTTCCAGTTCTTTCAAACGGGCAGGCACTGCAATTAGCTTGTCCAAGATACGCTCCACATCTTCCAGAAATTTGGCTGGATGCGCTGTCTCTAAAATAATCCCAACTGCATCGGACTCGGTCTTGTTATATTCTTGCCAAGCCAAATATCCTACGGCCCCATGCGGGTCAATATTATAATCAAATTTCTGATCCACTTCTCGCATAGCACGTTGCGTCTCCTCGTCGTCGAATGCAAAGCCAGTGATGTCACTTTTTAAATTGTTCCACGTGGAACCATACAGGTTGAGCATTCGGGCAAAATTAGATGGACTACCTACATCCATCGCATTGGATAAAGTGCGCACCGAAGTACGTGGTTTGTAAAGTCCAGTAGATAAATATTCTGGTATAACATCGTTAGCATTAGTAGCGGCCAAAAATTGATGTATGGGTAAGCCCATTTTTTTTGCCAAAAGACCAGCCGTCAAGTTGCCAAAGTTGCCAGAAGGAATAGAGAAAACAACGGGTCTATTTTGGGTATCGCCCAACTGTTTGTAAGCCTCGAAGTAATAAAACGACTGGGGAATTAATCGCGCTATATTGATGCTGTTTGCCGAACTCAGGTTGATACGTTGCGTCAATTCCCGATCTAAAAATGCTTGCTTTACTAAGGCTTGGCAATCGTCGAAAGTTCCATTGACTTCCAAGGCGGTTATGTTGTGATCCAAGGTAGTCAGCTGCTTTTCTTGCAAGGAACTGACTTTCCCGGAAGGATAGAGGATAACGATTTTAATGCCAGGAGTTTGATAAAAGCCCGCCGCTACCGCTCCGCCAGTATCGCCCGAGGTAGCGACTAAAATAACAATCTCATGTTGCTTGTCTCGGTTCAAGTACGACATTATCTCCGCCATGAAGCGTGCACCAAAATCCTTAAAGGCCAGTGAAGGCCCGTGCGTCAGTTCCAGAATGTAGGTCTGTTCGTCCAATTGGACTAACGGTGCTGGGAAATTAATGGCCCGATCAATGATGGAGCGCAAGGCTTCATCTGGCACGGCACCTTGTAAAAAAGTCTGTGCAATTCGGAAGGACAAATCTGGAAAGGAGAACGCAGATAAATCTCCGATGAAATCATTAGGCAGTTGCGGAATATGCAAAGGCATAAAAAGTCCATTATCGTCGGGCAAGCCCTTAAAAATAACTTCCTCTAAACTAGCACGTAGGTTGGGATCATTAGTACTGTAAAAGTGCATGATGGGCTAATTTGTCAAAAATAAAATTGTTCCACGTGGAACAATTGGAAAGAATGTAGCCTAAATCTTGGTAATCACGATCTCCACACGTCGATTCTTGCTGCGCATTTCATCTGTACTATTGTCGGTAAGCGGCTTCTTTGGGCCATGACCAATGGTCTCAATGCGGGCTGCCTCCACCCCCTTACCTGATAAAAAAACTTTGATGGCTTCGGCACGGGCTTGGGAAAGTTGCAGTAAATCTTCTAACCGGCCTATGTTATCGGTGTAGCCCTCAATACGAATCCGCAGATTGGCATTTTCGACCAATAGCGCGTACAGTTTATCCAACTCGCCATAGGACGTTTTCAAGATAATAGCTTTAGATTGCTGGAAGTAAATGGGCAGCAGATCAATCTTATCAGCCACCTGTAGCGGGTCAAGATAGAGATCAAGATAGCGTTCCCGGAAATAATAATAGTCGCGCCGGAAATAAACGCTATCGGGCGTACCTCGAAAACCCAATTTTGCAGCGGTGAAATGAAAAGGTACCCCCCGGGGTACTTTCAAATTAAGGGTGCCAGTTGGAGCGGCGAGCCGATTGGATGGTTCTTCCTCCGATTCGTAAACAATGCTGGAACCAGGCTCCAAGCGATTGGTTTGGCGATTGATCACCCGCACCGTCACTGGCATTTCGGTGGGCTGGGGAGGGGCAATGCGCACCCTAAAAATATCGCTGCTGCCGCCAGCGCGCCGGGAAGTAAAGTACAAATACCCAGTAGTCGTATTGAAATAGGGCTGGCTATCGTCGGATAGAGAGTTTATGGGATCGTCCATGCGCATCGGTTCCGACCAGTTTTGCCAAGTCTTATCCAGCCGTTTGGCAAAAAAAATGTCGTTGCCTCCCGCCGTACCGCCTGCCCGATTGGAGGAAAAATAGAGCGTTACGTTGTCTTCCGCCAAAAATGGTGTCGTCTCCCGTTGGGCCGAATTGATAACGTTACCCAATGACTGGGGCGCACTCCAAGTGTTGGGACCTTCCCGAAAGCAGATGTACAAATCCATATCGCGGGAATCGGAACGTACGGCGGATAAGATCAGCACCTTGCCATCGAAACTCATGGTCAGGTTTACGTCCGAAGAAATGGTGTAATAGTCTTTGATGGTTACTGGCTGGGGGAAAGTCCAGCCTACACTGTCGGTTGTGCGTCGTACCAGGGAAAAGCCCCGATCCATATTGCCATTGGGCAGGTATTGATTGAGTACGTACAGCGCATTTGGATCGGGCGTAATCGACACCACACTATTAGGCAGGGCGTTATTGAGCGGTGGCCCCGGGTGGATGACTTTATTAAAAACACCCGTGTCGCCCTGCGCAATCCAAGTATCTTGGTTATAGGAAGATGCTACGGGACTGATGATCGGGCCTTCGTTGATCTGGGTATAGGCTTCTGCCAACAGAGCCATGTATTGGTCTGGGGGCAGGGTCAGACTTTTATCCACACTGTCAACGAGGAGGGTACGATTGAAATCGGGATATCCAACCCGCGTAAAGTACAGCGTCGTACCGTCGCGGCTAAGGACGGGGGTGATTTCATCGTAAGCAGAATTGATGATGGCGGGCAGCTTTTCCAGTTGGAAGTATTGCTGCGCTTGGGCAAAGTAACCGGCCAACAAACAAGCCGAGGCTAAAAGGATACGTATCATAGGAAGGGCAAAATTACGACTTCCGATAGGTAACAGGCAAGAAAGCAAAGGCAATAAGCAAAAAAGCAAGCAGATGTACCAACGGAATAAGTCTAAACTAGGAATAGACTAACTCGCAGGAGGCCAAAAAAAACTGCAAACTTGCTTTTTGCAAATTTGCAGTTTTATGGTCCGCTGTACTGTCACCAATGAAGAGTTTGCGTTACTGCGCACTCCTATGGCGACGCATATCGACGCGCTCTTGCTCCATTTTCCGATGCTGTTCTTCCAACACCCGCTGGTGCTTTTCCATCTCTTTTTGCGCCTTGCGCATTTCTTTCTCGGCTTTCTGCATAGCCTTGTCGTGTTTTGCCTGTTCCTTGTCCGACAGGTTATAATCTCTTTCCAGTTGAAGTAGTTCGGCGCGAGCTATGTCTAGACTACTTCTCGTTAAGGCCTCCAATTCCATATCGCTTGGCGAAGGAACAATAATGGACTCATTGTCGCCATGATAGTAAAAATTTCCGTCTGCACCTAGTTTACCCTGATACAGCAAATGATTGTCATTCCAATTCATATTGAATCCTTCCAATGCTTCTAAACCCTGCATGGCTTCCGATAAATCCACGGACGACTCGGTTTCCACGCGCTTACCATCTACCCACACTTCGCCATTTTTTACGATGATTTCCACTGGCTTCCCATCGCGTTCGAGCCGGATAAGGGTATTGCCATCTTTATCCTTGGTGTTAGAGAGGCGAGAAACAGAGCCGGGTCCGTGGAAGAATCCCATTCCCCGACCTTCATCGGCGGGTATGGGTGGCACGGGAGGTACTGGGGGAACACCCGGTGCGGGAGGTGCCGGTGGTACGGGTGGCATTGGTGGCGCAGGCGGGGCAGGCAGGGCCATGTCCCGCATCAACTCGGCGGTCAACGCCCGATGCTGGCCCAGTTCTTTGGCAGGGATTTCCTGACCGTCGATATTCAAGCGGGTTACTTCGCCATTTTTCATCTCCATTTCTACCCGTTTGCCATCTTCTTCCCGTACTATCTTCTGCGTGCGGCGGGTTGGTTTGGGTAGGGAGTCATTGACAACAGGGGCTTTTCTGGCAAGGTCTGTCCACCATTCAAAGGGTGTTTCGGAAAAGACACTTTTAAAAGCTTGCAATTGCGGGGTTCCGTTGGCCCGGATGCCGACCAAGGCCAGCATTCCCAAGAGGAAGACGGTGGTTACAAATTTTTCCATGATCAATGATTTTTGCTGTGATGGTTGATTTAAAATCCGCTGAATGCGGGTGAGTAGGGAAAAACGATGGAAGAAATGGGAACGGCCCTTGGCACCCAAGGCCAGTACCGGTACCGAATTTTGGGCATGAAGTTGCTGTAAGTGCAACAACGCCTTGGCTAACATGACCCGGTTGCCAGTAAGTTGCACGGCGGTGTCGTCGCAACAATTCTCGCGCTCCGCCCGTACTACAGAGGATATCCACCACACGGCCGGATGGAAATAGAAAAGCGTTTCGATGAAAGCCTGTACCAGATTGAAAAGCCAGTCGCGCCGGGCAATGTGCGCCAACTCATGCGCCAAAATGGCTTCTACTTCGGCGGGTGATAGATGATTCAGCAAGCCTACCGGAAAAAAAATGATCGGCTTAAAATAACCCAAGGCCATCGGCGACCGCACCAAAACCGACTCAAGCAGTTCGACGGACCGCTTCAGGCCCAACTGTTTAGCCATCGTCGCGATTTGCTGTTGCCAATAATCAGATGTAGGTGGGTGGCTATTACGCTGTAAACGGTGTAGATAATGTACACCACCCACCAAACGTAACAGGGAAACTGTAAAGCCCAGCAACCAACAGAAGACCACCAAGGCGGTATGTCCCTCCAGCCAAGTGTTTAAGATTGCGATGAAATCGGGCGCGGAAATGGGCAGGATGATGCTTTTGGAAAACAATTCTTGGGCGATTGCTTCCGAACCACCATCCGACAGCGCATCAAATTTGGCCGCGAAAACCCAAGTAAACGTGGCCAGGAAGGTTCCGAAGGCCAAGAGAAGGACTGTAAATGCACTCCAATATTTTTGACGGGCATTTTTTAATTGCGGCAATAACAACGCCAGCAATAAGGCCAGCAAAGTGATTTGCCAGATCGCATGGACCAGTGCCCAGCTCAAGGATTGCAGAAAGATGGCCTCCAAGTTAATATTCATGATTTGGATGGGTCATTTTCAAGTTGTGCAATGAGTTGTTTGATCTCGTCCAATTCGGCGGCACTGGCCTCGTGGTTGCCCAAGGCCTGCATCACCATCTTCATGGCACTGCCCCGAAAGGTGTTGTCCACAAAAGTTTGCAGCAACCGCGATTGGGTGTCCGTTTCACTGACTGCTGCCGTATAAAGATGGCTGCGGCTATCATCTTGCCGGGTCACCAAGCCCTTTTCAAACATGATCTGCATCAGTTTGAGGGTAGTCGTGTAACCTATTTCCCGTTGGGTACTGAGCCGATCATTCACCGTGCGTACCGTACACGGGCCTTGCTCCCAGAGGATATGCAAAATCTCCAGTTCAGAGTCGGTTGGTTTGCTAGTTAGCATGGATAGATTTTTTAAGTGGTTGGCAGATGAGTCTCCACACCTCATTATTCATCATTATCAAAACCTGAACGCAAAGATGTACGAAGTATTTCGTAGTTCAAAATTTCTCTACGAATATTTTCGTACTTTACTTTTTGTTACCGCTTAGGACATAGTACGAGTACAGTTTTTATTTTTGACGCAGCTAATGAGCAATATGGATTCTCACACAGATCAAACAGACCCTACTCCGCCCGATTGTTTCCGCTTGGAAGAATTGGAGCAACTACAATCATTTGAAAACCAGATACTTATTGAAGTAAACTACTACTTCTGGATCAATCAGGCCGAGCCAACCGACGCGCCTTACCGGTTCCTGTTTTTTTTGGAATTGATCTTCGCCGATCAACGCTCTTTGCTGCTCACCTCCGGGGAAGACAGTGAGGCCATCCGGGTGAGCGATGCCGGGGAGCTGGTAAGGACAGCTGAAGCACTGCGGGCGTTGCATGGCAAAATCGTTATTCAGCGCGTTGTTGCAGCGGATTTCCCACTGTGGTTGGGTGTACAGAGAAAAATGCTACTCACCATCCGGTTATCCAAAAACGAGCAGGGGCTGTATGCCAACGATGCGCTGCTGCTTGACTTTGATGAGCAACAAATACTGGTGCGGCTGAGTGCGCGCGAAGGACTGGAGGTTGGAAATTACTGATCTTGACCACCTTCGCCTGCAAAAGGCAAAAGCCGATACGCCTCCATAAAGGCCCGATAACGCTCATCCAGGCCCAGTATTTCCACATTGCCAATCATCACAATGTGCTGGCGCGCACGGGTCAAGGCTACATTGAGTTTGCGGTCCACACCTTCCATAGAAAGACTGACCAAACTGCTGAGTTGCGACTCTGAGTGGACACAAGTGGAAATAAGGATGATGTCGCGTGCGCCGCCCTGGTAGCGTTCCACGGTATCAATAGTAATCTCGTCTGGATCCAGCCCCATAGCGGCAAGGCTGGCCCGGAGCTGGGCAATCTGGGCCCTCCACGGGGTGATGATGCCCAGCGTCTTAGTTGGGTGCCAAGGGTGTTCGTTGGTGGCGTACAGTTTCTTGAAAAACAACACCAAGCGCGCCGCTTGCTCGGCTTCTCCCCGACTGGTCTTTTGACCGGGCGCGGCCAGCTCCACGGCACTGGGCAAAAAAGACACCCGTCGTCCGCTCAATTTTTTTTCAAAGTCATTAAAAGTGGTTGGCAAACGGTAATTCAGAACAGAAACCTGCTGCTGGCCCGGCTGTCCAATCTCCCCGACGGGAAGGGTTTGCAAGAACGCACTGTAAAAATGGCGGTTGGGAAAGTCCATGATGTCGGTGTGCATGCGTCCCTGGTGGCTAAGCCGTCCAAAAGCCCAATGCCAATCCTGCTGCTCGCAACGCCGATAGAGCCGCTCAAAATAGGAGTCCCGCAAGTCGGTCAAACCAATACCATGCAAGTCCGCATCGTCCACCCGACTGAGTTCCGGGCGTTGCGCCGTGATGGCAGGTAGTTGTCGGTGGTCGCCCACCAGCACAAAATGCTGAAAACGGGTCAGCAAGCCAACCAATTGAGGTTCCAGTATTTGGGAGGCCTCATCTACCACCAGCCGTTGAAACTTTTTGATTTTCAACAGCCCATCATTTTGACTAAACGAGGCCACCGTACTCACAAAAATTCGGCGGCTTTGTAACACATTTTTCAGATCGGTGCGGGTATTGACCCCACTGATGTTGGCGGTGAGCAACTGTCCACGGAATCGCTCCGCCGTGGCGTGCTTGGAACCGATACGCAGATATCTTGCCTGAATGTCGCCGCCCAACGTGTCCAACGCTTCGCAAATCTCGTCCACGGCGCGGTTGGTATAAGCCAGCAGCAACAAATTATCAGTAGTTTCCCGCAACACCCAATCGGCCAACGCCCGCAGCATCACACTCGTCTTGCCCGTTCCCGGTGGCCCCCACAGCAGGAAATAATCTTCGGAGCAGATGATTTTGCGCAGCAGTGCCACTTGCTCGGCCGTCATTCCCTTTTCCCAAATCTGAGTATCCGTCGGGGCTGACGCAGTTGTTTTGGGAAGACGACTGGGTTCCAGGGCAATGAGCTGCGCCCGTTTTTCCGGCCCGTTTCCCGCCCATTCCAGCAGACTCCGATACATACCGGCGAAGCCCATATCCATCATATCCGGTTCCAACTGCCACAGGCCCTCGGTATCAAAAGGTTTTAGGTTGAATTGCCGGAAGCGCAGTTGCACGGTCAGCAACTCCTTGCCCAGTTCGGTGATCGTGCACTTTATCACCTGGTAATCCAGGACGGTATCGGTCTCTTCCAAAGCCGGGTACAGCACCGCAATGTCGCCGACCCGGAAATTGGCAAGGGCGTTCGTTTGGGCAGTTTTGCGAAAAATGATCGTGGGTTCCGGTTGGTTGGCGCGGTTTTCCACGATTTCCAAGTGGCTCAAGATGCAAAACCCCTGCTGTTTGTCGGGAAAGCTTCCTCGCCAGAGTGCCGCGTGGCCGTTCAGGTTTTCGGAGTTTTCCTCCCCTACTTTCGCCAGCCAATGCTCGCGGGCCACGAAACCAACGAAGGCGTTGAAATATTTTTTTTCCAATAAAGACAGCGCGCTATACACCCCCTCGAAGCGGATGAAATCGCGTTCCAAAAAGCCTTTTCCGCCACCGCTACGCAATCTTTGCAGCACGGGTACCGTCGTCGTGCCGGGCCGGATGTTGGCTAGTAGCCGCTCGATGGCTACCAGTTGGTTGCGCAGTTGCAAGGCTTCCCATTGCTCTGGCACCACCGTGGGAGCAAAGCGCAGTTGATTGATGTCCGCCCCGGAATACAGGATGTATTTGGCCGGGTCAGTCTGCTGCCCAAACACCGAACGGACCAGCAGATCGTAGAGCAGGGTTTGGGTAAAATGGCTGCGCTGGATGCCGTAACTATTTGGTTTAAAAGGGGTTCCGCTTTTTAGTTCCACGATGGCCGCCTTTTCCTCAGTTCGGTAAAACAAATCCAACCGGCCCTGGATACCGTAGCGTTCGCTAAAAAAAGTAGGCTCCAGCACGCAATTCTCAGGCTCGATGCCCTGCTTGGAAAGCCCTCCGGACGGCATGGCCATGCTTTTCAAGTTCACAAAATGCTTCTGCGCCTTGCCGGATACGCCGCGCACTTCTGCGTCGCTCATGGGGGCATAGATGAAAGGGTACAGTTGGAAAGTCTCGCGGAAAAGCGATTGCCACGCTACGTCCGGTTCATTCAGCAGGCGATCCAGGAAAAAGTTGGCGATGTTGCCCAACAGGATGGGTTCCGTGTTTTCCTGTGGCAGGAATTTATGCACCAAATACGCGTATGGCTCCGCGCCAGTGTCTTTAAAGCACTCCGCGATGGCCGATACGTCCATCAGATAGTCGGGTTCCACCACGATGGCGCGGGGCTGATACTCGCCGTTGGCAGCGATGTTGACTTCCAATAAATTTAAGGTCACCGGGAAACCAAACACCCGCCGAATGACCTGAATGGTGGGATCGAAATTCTCGTTTCGGTCCGGCAGACCATACCGCACCCGGATGCTTTGCGCCGGATTATCTTCCTCAAATGCCAACAAGCAATTTTCCTCCGGCTGATCGCGCACTGCTACCACCCGGACTACATTGGCGAAGCCGAGTGCGCTGCGTTGTTGCTCTGCCTCCAATTGCAGGTCGCCCCACTGCTCAATCACCTCCAATGGGATGGCGGCTTGCGAAAGCACCAACACCGCTTCGGCCACCGCCCGGATGCCCAGTTGCACTTCTCGTTCGCGGGCGGTGTAGCCCGCCCGGACCCGTTTGGCCGTGTATCGGAAAGCATGGATGACCTGCAACGTAGCGGGCTGCATATTATAAAGGTGCCCGGTGTAACTAATGCGGGCAAACAAGGTGCTGAACGCCAACTGTTCCTGCTTGGTCGCTTCTACAAATAGCCGCTCCAGCAACAGTGCCAACGCCAATACCTGTTCCCGAGGCGTCCAATCTAGATGCCCGGAGATGCGCAACAATTCGCGGTAGAGTAAGGGAGCGGCGGTGGTAAGAGGTTGGTGCAAGGGAAAGTAATTCGTGCAAATCTACATATTGCATCAAAATAATGGAAACAAATCCCCTGTACTTCCTCTTGGCCGATAGAAAGCCAACGCTGAAGACGATCACCAAGTTTTAAAAAAACCCTGTCCGAATATTGCTACTCGACAGGGACAAAACAAAAAACAAACACTATGAACAAATATTTCTACAGTCAACGGTGGGTTTTCGGCAGGCCTAACTGCAAATGTATTGTGTTTACCCAGTTCAAATAAGGCCGTAGTTCAAAATATTACTGCATTTTTTCAACCAATGAAATGCTTGACTCTTACAATGGTAGCTTTTTGATGCTGTATTTTTCTTGCCCAGCACACTGGGCATTGTTTCAAGTTTCCATTAAAAAATTGATTATGAGTAGAGTAGGGTTTTTTTTGTTTTTCCTGGCGGTCATTGGCGTGGTGGCCTGCGAGTCCGAAGCAGATAAGTCAGTTGGCCAAA
>JAYUXG010000783.1:0-5801 GCA_043753125.1 Saprospirales bacterium
AGGATTTCCAGGTCTTCTTTCACAATGTCGTCGCTGACATAATGTTCCTTGTTCCAAGTCTTGTAGGCCAGTTTCATGTACGAAGCGATCACTTCCACAAAACCTTCCTTCTTGATACCCTCCGGCATAGCGATGGCCTTTTGCATCAATGCCTGGATGCCGTTGCCGTAGTGCCGGAAACGCTTCGCAGTAGGAGGATATTCTATGGTGATCGCCTTGGGCAGGCCCTCATCGCGGCGGATAACGACGCCGGGTGGTGGGGTCGAAGTAAGTTTATAATCAGCAATGGCAAAGGCGTGGTTCCAGAGACGTTCGCGGTAGTCGTCCAGATTGCGGTTACCACCAGGGCCTAATTGTTGCATCAGCCCGATGATGGTTTCTACCGTTTTTTGCTGCTTGCGTGGCTCTTCGATGGTCGTGGCGTACTGCAACATCTCGTGAATAGTGCGACCGTATTCCGGGTATAGCAGATCAGCCTTTTCGGTATTGTACTGTATATCTATTCGGTTCATAATTTTGTAATTAATACATTGTAAATCAATGCTTTTCGAGGATGTGAGTATTCGATCGAATACTCGAATATTCACATCCTCAAAATTTTTGGAATACAATGTGGTTGTTTTGTAAAACTCATTCTACTGTCACCGATTTGGCCAGATTTCTGGGTTGATCCACATTGCACTCGCGCATGACCGCGATGTGGTAGGCCAGCAGTTGCAGCGGAATGACCGATAACAACGGCGTAAACGGCTCTTCGGTTTCAGGAATTTCAATGGTGTAGTCCGCCAATTTTTTGATGGCTTCATCGCCTTCTGTCACCACGGCTACCACGACGCCCTTACGGGCCTTCACTTCCTGAATATTAGAGACGATTTTTTCGTAGGCACTCCGGTTGGTAGCAATGACGAACACTGGCATATTTTCATCGATCAGGGCAATGGGACCGTGTTTCATCTCCGCTGCCGGGTAGCCTTCAGCGTGGATATAGGATATTTCTTTGAGCTTCAAGGCACCTTCGAGCGCGACCGGGAAGTTGTACCCCCGGCCCAAGTAGAGCGCATTGGTGGCATCCTTGAACTCGCCAGCAATGTATTTTACCTGCTCATGGCATTCTTTCAACAAGCGTTCCGCTTTTTCCGGGATAAGGGCCAACTCCTGCACCAAACGGCGATAATCAGTTTTGGACAAGAAGCCTCGCTCGTATCCAGTAATCATGGCCATCATGGTCAACATGGTGACCTGCCCGGTAAAAGCCTTTGTGGACGCCACCCCGATTTCCGGCCCAACGTGGATATATGATCCACTGTGAGTAAGTCTTGCAATAGAAGAACCCACCACATTGACGATACCATAGGTCAACGCGCCGCGTTCCCGGGCCAGCTCAAGGGCTGCGAAAGTATCAGCCGTTTCCCCGGATTGGGAGATGGCAAGCACAACATCGCTGGAGTTTACCACCGGATTACGGTAGCGAAATTCCGAAGCGTATTCCACCTCCACCGGCAGCCGCGCCAAATCTTCAAACAGGTATTCGGCGATCATACCCGCGTGCCAGGAAGTGCCACAGCCCAGGATAATCATGCGTTGCGCACCGACGATGCGCTTCAAATGCTCGGCCATACCGCCCAGGCGCAACCAACCTTCCTCCGCGTTCATCCGGCCACGCATACATTCGGCGATGGTGGTCGGTTGCTCAAAAATCTCTTTGAGCATAAAATAATCATATCCGCCTTTTTCCAGTTGCTCTATCTCCAGCTCGATCTGGTGGATGGTGGGGGTAGACACTTCATTATCCAGGGTTTTTATTGCCAATTGCCCGTCCAGCGTGACGGTGGCCACCTCTTCATCGTTGAGGTAAACCACATTTTTGGTATGTTCCACAATGGGTGTGGCATCCGAAGCGATCAGGAACTCATTTTTGCCAATACCGATTACCAATGGGCTGGATTTACGGGCAGCAACCAGTTTATCCGGGTCGCGGGCATCCATCACCACGATGGCATAAGCACCGCGCACTTGGGTAAGGGCTTGCCGGACTGCTTCTTCGATGACCAGTCCTTCGCGCTGCTGTACCTCTTCGATTAAATGGACCAGCACTTCGGTGTCCGTTTCGCTCTCGAACTTATGGCCCAGCTTCTGCAAGGCACTTTTCAGCACCGCATAATTCTCGATAATTCCATTGTGGATCAGCACCAATTGCCCATTGCCGCTGATGTGCGGGTGAGCATTGGTATCATCGGGCTTGCCGTGGGTAGCCCAACGGGTGTGGCCCATGCCCACGTGACCAGTGATGTCTTTGTTACGAGTGTGTTCTACCAGCTCGGCAACCTTGCCTTTTTTCTTATAGACGTGCAAGCTACCGTTTTGCAGGGCAATGCCCGCGCTGTCATATCCACGGTATTCGAGGCGTTGAAGGCCTTTAATCAGGATGGGATAGACTTTTTTTGGACCGATGTAGGCGATAATTCCACACATAATTTCTGCGATTGGTTTTTGAAAAATGTCGGTTTTTGGATTAAAACAAGGGATTGCTTCAAAAATTGTAACGTCAGGGTAGTCGCGTGTACTTTAAGTTGAGGCGGGCCGGATAAGTTGGGTTGTCTGGACCATAAAGGATGACCCGTTGAGCCGACCGATTCTGCGGGTACACGCTCAGGTACAAGGTGCGCCTCTTTAAATCCAACGCTCCATCGTCGTCCACCATTTGCTGAAAAACGTCCGATATGGACAAACGGTAACGTTTTATCTGTAGCCCATTGACAATTGTTGTCTCTGGATATCCTCCAAATCGGCCAAAACCTTCGGCAAAAGTACTGCCAAGCGAGTAGAGTACATCACTGGTAAAAACTTTAAGGGTATCCCCTTGCAGCTGGGTCAATATCATCTGGTCGGCAGGGAAAAGCGAGGGTAAATCATTTGGGAGGGAAGCCACTGTAAATTCCAGCTCGGCCCGATTGACAATAACTTTATTCAGGGTATCGGCAGTTGGGAATTCCAGTTTCAGGCGAATGCCCTGCATGCCTTGCACATATAGCAGGTCATTGCTCACCTGGCCAAGTTTTTCGCCCACGGGAGTACCCGTATAGTCGTGGGTATAATGGACAAATTTCCGGCCACCGGCAAAAGAGTAATTGAACACTTGATGGGTAAATCCAGTATCCCGATCTACCGAGTAATAGAGCCGAACGCGGCTAAAGGCCTGATCTTCCAAATTAAAAGCCAGCATAGCCCCTGGAACGGCCCCTTGCGTGGAGGTAACGACCTTTATGCCCTTCAGTGCATTCCAGAAAAGCGTATCGGAGGCGGTTACTGTACTGTCCATGCTCAGCAGTTCCCGGCCAAAGTCGTCGCTCAACCGTACCCGCAGATAGGGGGCTTTAGAAGTGCTAAACAGGCTGTCATTGGTGCGGGGGCGAGGTAGAAAATTGTCTACGCGCCCTATTTCGGTACCTGCCTCCAGCGAATTATTGGAGTAATAATTTTTGTCGTACCGAATGCCTTGGTTTAGCCGCAGTACGCGCAGGGTCTGCGCCTGTAGAGTATCGCCGTACACGCCCTCAATATTATAACGCATGAACATCACCACGGAGTCCAGAGTCATGGTCGAGGTATCGAAACCGGGGTCAAGATTGTCGAGCCGCAACAGGGAGAACAGTTCAGCACTGGATTTGCCGAAAATGGGATCGTTGAGCTCACCGCACAGGTAATGGTTAGCGATGGTGGAAGTGACAACCGTGTCTTCGCCTTCTACGGTGCAACGCACTTCTATATTGTCGCTGAAAGCGTATTCGGCCACTTGGTCATCCAATAAGTCCGCGCCAAAAAGCGTGGGTTTGTTGCAAGCCGTCCACAATAGAGCCACCAGGGCAATAAACGGTAAGGCGACCAGCGGCAGCAGTTTGTATTTCATGGGAGGAAAGGTAAGTTCAGTGTTTTTGTGTACATAAAAGGGACCGCCCCCGTTGCCCGCCAATAAATTTATAGCGGGTGGCTTTCGGGCCGCCCGCTATAATAAAAGATCAGCAAAGATAGATCGGCAGTGGTACAGGGCTTACTGCGACACTTCGGCTTCGATCAGACTGCGGAAAAATTCCAAGTGATCAGTCTGCACCGTTGCTTCGCTATTCCACGGTAATACCGGTTTATCTTGGGCAATGGACAGGTAGTCAACGCTGGTGTCGACCGATTCGCTGCCAATGATAACGCCGTCCGAAAACTCAATAGCTCCTTTGTGCATGGAAAGTCCGTCGCCATCGCGATAGGCATCCAAATCTTTGGGCGATAGGTTGTTGATGGGTGCTTTTTGGAAGAAACGCTCGCCCCCCAGCTGTTCGTGCGGGGTGGGAAAGACACTATACACGATTTGCGAATTGATGAAAATTGGCTCCGTCTTGTAGGCTGTCCGCAAATAGAGCGGAATCAGGCTGGTCATCCAACCGCAGCAAAGCACAATGTCGGGGGCCCAACCAAACTTCTTGACCGTTTCGATGACACCTTTGCAGAAAAAGGCCGCCCGGTCCACATTGTCCTCAAAAGGCGTACCATCAGCCGCCTCGAACACTTGTTTGCGCTTGAAAAAGTCTTCGTTGTCAAGAAAGTAGACTTGTAGTCGGGAGTTGGGAAGCGAAGCAACTTTGATAATCAGTGGATAATCATCATCATCCACGATAATATTCATGCCTGATAAACGGACCACTTCGTGCAAGCGATGGCGGCGTTCGTTCACCACACCATAGCGTGGCATCAAAATCCGCAATTCGTATCCGTTGTCCTGAAAAAACTTGGGCAGTTTTGCCACCAATGCCGAAATATCGGTGCCCTCGGTGTAGGGTTCCATTTCTTGGGTGATGAGGAGCAAGCGCTTCTTTTCCATGTGTCTAGTGACCAAACATTTATGTGTGTAAATCCCGATTAAGTCCATTTTATCCCGCCTTTGCGGGGCAAAATGGACTGCAAAAGTATAAAAAAATTCCGGACTATTTTTTGCAGCTTCTCGCAACAATTTTATTTCCGATGGTCACAGCTCGAAATTAGGCGTCAACTCTTCTATCCGCTCCGCGTAAAACCGATTGATATAAGGGGCCACCTCGTTGGGTTCGTCCGTGATGAGAAAAAGGTTCAGGTCTTCTTTGTTGATGTTATGGTGACGCTCCAGCATCACTTCCACGATCCAGCTGCGCAGGCCCTCCCAGAACTCCTTACCAACCAGAACGATCGGCACAGGCGTTATTTTTTTGGTCTGCACCAGCGTGAGCACCTCGAAGAGCTCGTCCAGCGTGCCAAAGCCACCGGGCATGACCACGAAGCCTTGAGCGTACTTGACGAACATCACTTTGCGCACAAAAAAGTAACGGTGCTTTAGATTGCGGGCGGGGGCGATAAAGGGATTGTGGTGCTGCTCGAATGGCAAATCGATGTTCAGCCCAACGGACGTACCACCTTTCATCCAAGCCCCTTTGTTGCCAGCTTCCATGATGCCGGGGCCACCGCCAGTGATAACGCCATAACCTTCTTCGGTGAGCTTGCTGGCAATTTTTACGGCCAATTCGTAGTAGTGGGTGCCAGGCTTGGTGCGGGCCGAGCCAAAGATGGAGATGCAAGGGCCAATGTTGTTCAATACCTCAAAACCGTCCACGAATTCGGCCATCACCTTGAACATCGTCCACGAGTTTTCCCCGGGAATCTTTTTCCATTGTTTGGTTTTCCTGGCCGTGCCATTCTCATTGGTTTTGGGCGTGGCGGAAACTATGTTTTCTAAATTTTCCATATATTTTTATGGTTGAGAGAAAAGCAACAGGCAATCG
>JAYUXG010000784.1:0-2322 GCA_043753125.1 Saprospirales bacterium
GTGACAAAATCCGCGCTGGCGCGTTGCTTGAAAACATCTAGTACTGAACTGGCAATCAGGGAAATCGGCACACCCAATATACGAATAGCGAATCCGTACAGACCGACTACCTGATTGCCAAAATAAGAGGCAAACAGGAACACCGGAATTTGATTGGTGGCCACATTGATTAAGTCCGCTGGCATAGAGTATTTTGGATAACCAATGTACCGCACCGCCTGCGCCTTGATGGACACCTGGTCTATTTTGGCCAGGGTTTGCTTTTCGCTCTTGAAAATTTTCCAGCCCAATGCTGTGGTTGCAAAAATCTCGGCTACGAACTGACCAAAGATCAAGCCGCTTTGCCGAACATAGGGGATCAAGCCGAAGGCCACTTGCGATACCGACAATAAGACGGAGCGGTATACCCGGTTGACGGACAACATCTTGTAGGCCTCCACGCGGTTGAACCAGTTGAAAAACACCTTGTACAACCCGATCATAAAGACGACCAGAAAGACTAAGTGTAACCAAAGGTATGGTTTGTCGCTACCCAGCTGTTGGGAGATAAGGCCGCCAAACAACAAGAAAAACAGGGCTGTCACCATAGATACGCCACAGGCAACATACAAAGCCACCATGACTACCTCTAAGGCGGTTTTTTGCTCTTTGGGCAGTAGTACGGCGATTTCGTAACGGCCGGTAACGATAGTGGCTAAGATGGACGAGATGGCAGTGAAGTAGGTAAAGACTCCAAAATCGGCGGGAGAGTAGATTCTTGATAACAGGGGAGAGATCGCTATGGGGATTATTTGGGCAATGAGCGTACCTGAAAAAAGGGTAAATACATTTTTATTGAATTGACTGATAGCAATCTTGCGCACTTATAATAAAGGCTGAAGAGTTGAGAGTGTCGGGGGTAGATATAATTAAAAGTTGGTGGTACGGTCGGAATTATAAATTCGCTCAATAATGTCTACTACTTTCATACCTTCCAGTGCATTGGTGGTAATGGTGCCGTTGCCGGATAGCACTTCCACTATGTTTTCATAAATGTAGTGGTGGTTGGCCGCCGAACCTTTATAAGGGCCATAGTCGTTTGGTGGGTTGCTGGGCGGCAATTCCGGCATAACATAGTCCTTAATATGGCAGTATTCTACTTGGTTCATGTACTGCCCGCCTACTTTTACGGAGCCTTTTTCCGCTATTATGGTGATGGCGCTTTCGAGGTTTCTATCCCATACCGCAGTCGAATAGTTTAAGCAACCTATGCCACCTTCCACAAAATCGAAGGTAACCAGGCCAGAATCCTCAAAATCCGTGCTTTTTTCGTGCATGAAATCCTTGAACTTGGTCTGAATGTTCATGGTATCGCCGAAGTACCAGTACATCAGGTCAATAAAGTGAGAAAATTGGGTAAACAGGGTTCCGCCGTCCTGGTCTTTGGTGCCATGCCAGCTGCCTGGTCGGCCGGTGACGGGGTCTGGCCGATAGTAGCGGTCGTCCCGGTTCCAATAGCAGTTGATCTGGACCATAAATATCTTGCCCAGCCGCCCTCGTTCCAGTATTTCTTTGAGCCATACCGATGGGGGTGAATAACGGTTTTGCATGACGCAAAAAACCTGCTTGTGCTTTTGCAGGGCCTTGAAAATGATGCGTTCGCAGCCAGCTTTGCTCAAAGCCATTGGCTTTTCGATTACGACATGGTAGCCAGCATCCAGTGCCTGGAGGGCTTGCGCTTCATGGCAGCCGTTGGGCGAGGCTATGGAGACTACATCTAGGTCTGGCCGAGCCGCGATTAATTCCTCCATCGAATCAAAAAAAGCGGCCTCCGCATAAGGCTCCAGTGCCAATGCAGACTGGGGCCGTGTATCGCACAGGGCCACCAATTCGCAGCCAACGTTGCCTTGGATCATACTGGCGTGACGCTTCCCGATATGACCACAACCAATCACAGCAAATTTTATTTTACCTTCCATGCGTGTCACGCAGTTCTATGTACTTGATTGTCAGTAAGCCGGTACTGTTGCCCGCTTTCCAGGCAAATGGCCTGGCCTTGCTCATCGAAAGACAAGCGATGTCCGTATTCACTCATCCACCCGGTCTGCCGGGCGGGATTGCCGACCATGAGCGCGTAAGCGGGTACGGTCTTGGTGACCACAGCACCAGCACCAATGAATGCGTACTCACCGATGTCGTGGCCACACACGATGGTCGCGTTGGCCCCGATGGTCGCGCCCTTGCCAACGCGGGTACGGGCATACTGCCCCCGGCGGTTAACCGCGCTGCGGGGATTGGTCACGTTGGTGAAGACCATGGAAGGGCCTAGAAACACATCGTCTT
>JAYUXG010000785.1:0-5778 GCA_043753125.1 Saprospirales bacterium
AAAAATTATCCCGCACTCCAAAACCTATACAATCTTGGCAAAATCGCTGCCTAAATCTTTACGAACCATTGAAAATCGATAATTGATTTCTTATAAGAATATGGCAACCTTCGATGGTAGTAGGCAGTTCCAACTCAATTGTTTTTGATGCGCCAAGTTATGTTTTAATCCGATCTTCTCATAACCCGTCGAAGGCAGGTACTAAATAGTTACGCCAAAACAAGCAAAAAATAAAAAAGCAATTAGTAAAGGCATAAATATTTCGTTCCGCTCCATAACCCCCTCTACTTACCAGTCCTGCTTCCCCGAAATTCGATGAAACCCAATTCCATTTCTGCGGGGGGATGATCGTGATAACCCATTGTCCGCTTTGTCCGGCAATATCTTTTTTGCAGACCGCAAAATAAATCGGGTCAGCTATCTTTGCGATTATTTTTGGAAGGCGGTCAATCGGCGGCCTGGATTTTGACCAGATTAATAGACATGAAAAACTTCTCCATCCTGCTGGCAGTGCTGGCATTCCCCATCTTTGTTTTTGCCCAAAAAGGGGCGGTGCGGGGCAATGTGTACGATAAGGAAAGCACCCAACCGGTGAGTTTTGCAACGGTAAAACTCCAAGGGGCCAGCCTCGGGGCCACCACCGATGTCAACGGCTTTTTTACCATCTCCGAGGTGCCAGTTGGGCCGTACAAACTGGAAGTCAGCTATTTGGGCTACGAGACCGTGGTGCTGGATGTGGAGATTAAAAAAGGCGGAATCGTTTTTCAGAACATCTACATCACCGAGGGCGGCGAACGCATCGAAGAGGTGACCATTAGTGGCCGCCGGGAACAAGCGAAGACAGAGGTGCAGGTCTCGAAACTGAGCGTGACGCCCAAGCAAATCCGCGCCCTGCCCTCGGCGGGTGGTCAGCCCGATATTGCGCAGTACCTCACCGTGCTACCCGGCGTGGTGTTCACGGGCGACCAGGGTGGGCAGTTGTACATCCGGGGCGGTTCGCCGGTACAAAACCGTATCCTCCTCGACGGGATGACGCTGTACAACCCCTTCCACAGCATTGGGTTTTTCTCCGTGTTCGAGACCGAACTTATCCGCAACGTAGATGTGCTGACCGGCGGTTTCAACGCCGACTATGGTGGCCGCATCTCGGCGGTGGTGGATGTAAAGACCCGCGAGGGCAATCGCAAACGTTTGTCGGGCTTGGTGTCGGGCAGCCCTTTCCAGGCCAAGGCCATCGTGGAAGGGCCGATCATTCCGCTGAAAGAGGATGGGGGCAGCAGTATTTCCTTTGTGCTGACCGGCAAGAAATCGCTGATCGACCAGACCGATGAGATTTTTTACAAAAACATCAAGGATGCCCCGGACAGCACGGCGGGCATTCCATTCAACTATGGCGACTTGTACGGAAAAGTATCGCTGCTCACCGGGAACGGTACCAAATTGAACTTTTTTGGCTTTAATTACACCGACGAGGCCAGCTATAAAATTGCCAACTATACTTGGACCAGCAACGGTGGCGGCATGGATTTTACGTTGGTGCCGAGCAATTCCAACACCATTGTCAATGGCGTGTTCACCTTTTCGGGCTACGACTCCAAAATCGTGGAGTCGGATGGCAAACCGCGTTCGAGTGGCATAGCGGGCTACTATGCAGGGTTGAACTTCACCAATTTTGCCCGCAATAGCGAAATCAAGTATGGCTTCGAACTCAACGGCTTTTCCACGGATTTCACCTTTATCAATGGCCTGGACTTTGCCTACACGCAAAAGGACAACACTACGGAGGTGAATAGTTACCTGCGTTGGAAACGTAAATTCGGGCCATTGGTCATTGAGCCGGGCTTCCGTTTACAATACTACCAATCGCTGAAAAATGTTTCGCCGGAGCCGCGCATCGGCCTGAAATATAACATCACCGACAAACTCCGCTTCAAGGCTGCCGGGGGCCTGTACTCGCAAAACCTGCTCTCGACCATCAACGAGCGCGATATCGTCAACCTGTTCGTGGGTTTCCTGTCCAGCCCCGGCGAGACGCTGTACAAGCCTGGTCCCCAGGATGGTCCCCGGACCGAAACATCCAGCCGCCTGCAGAAATCCGTCCACGGTGTAGCGGGCTTTGAGGTGGATGTTACCGACAATTTTGATTTTAATCTGGAAGGCTACTATAAGAATTTCAGCCAGCTGATTTCCCTGAACCGCAACAGGACGGAACCCACCGACGGCAACTACTTTGTGGAAACCGGCAAGGCTTACGGAGCGGACATTTCGTTCAAATACGAAGCCCGCCGTTTTTATATCTGGGGTGCCTATTCATTAGGCTATGTAAAGCGTTTCGATGGCGAGCAGGAGTACCCGCCGGTGTTTGACCGTCGGCACAACGCAAACTTGGTGGGCACCTACCAGTTGGGCAAGAAAAAAGAATGGGAATTTGGTGCCCGCTGGAACTTTGGTTCCGGCTTCCCCTTTACGCAGACGCAGGGCTTCTACAACAACGTGGACTTTTCCAGCGGCATCGGCACGGACGTGTTGGGCGGCAATGGCAACGATCTTGGCGACCTTGGTATCGTTTATGCCGATAAGCGAAACGGCGGTCGTCTGCCATATTACCATCGTCTGGACGTATCGCTTAAACGAGAATTTTCTTTCTCCAAATACGGCAAGGTGGAGGTCACAGCTTCGGCCACCAATGTCTATGACCGCCCGAACATCTTTTACTTCGACCGGGTGCGCTACACGCGGGTGAACCAACTGCCTTTTTTGCCGAGCTTGAGCATGACGGTGCAATTCTAAGTTGTTGAGATGTCGAGAAAAAGGGTTGAGAATGTTGAGAAACCCTTCATACGCTCAACCCCTCTTAACAACCTCAACAACCTCAACAATCTCAACAAAATGGAAGAATATCGCCTTACCCAATACTCCCACGGCGCGGGCTGCGGCTGCAAGATAGCCCCGAAATTGCTGGATAACATCCTGAAAACCAGCGCATTGCCCCAGTACTATCCACTGCTGTTGGTCGGCAACGAAGAGCGCGACGATGCGGCCGTATTTGACTTGGGCGACGGCACGGCCATCGTGACCACCACTGATTTTTTCATGCCCATCGTGGACGATGCAGAGGATTTTGGGCGCATCGCTTCGGTGAATGCGATCAGCGACGTGTACGCCATGGGCGGCCAGCCGCTGGTGGCCATCGCCATTCTCGGTTGGCCGATCAATGCGTTGCCGCCGGAAGTGGCCAATCAGGTGATCGAGGGTGCGCGCAAGGCCTGCGCCGAGGCGGGTATTCCGCTGGCGGGCGGCCACAGCATTGATAGCCCGGAACCGATTTTTGGGCTGGCCGTCACCGGGCGCGTGGAGATAAAGCATTTGAAGAAAAACGGCGGGGCCACGCCGGGCAGTCAATTATTTCTGACCAAACCGCTGGGCGTGGGCATCCTGACCACGGCTCAGAAAAAAGGCGTATTAAAGGCCGAACACGCCCAGATCGCGCCGGACAGCATGAAGCAGCTGAATAGGGTAGGGCAGCGGTTTGGCCAATTGCCCTACGTGCAGGCCATGACCGACGTGACGGGCTTTGGCCTGTTGGGACACCTGTCCGAAATGTGCGAAGCCAGCCAAGCCAGTGCCATCATTCATTTCGATCAAGTGCCGACGCTGGATCGGGCGATGCTGGATTATTATCTGGACAACAAATGCGTACCCGGCGGAACGGTACGCAACTGGGATAGTTACGGCCATAAAATAGCGGGTGCGGATGACTATAAACGCCAGATCTTGGCCGACCCACAGACCAGCGGGGGACTGCTGGTGGCCGTGGAAGCGGCGCACATAGCGGAGTTCCAAGCGGTGGCGGCTGCGGAAGGGTTTGCGTTGCAAGCCTTTGGGTTTTTTGTGGAAAAGCAGGAGGTGTTGATTACGGTGTTGTAATTTTCTCCATTTTTACTCCAAGGTCAACCCTCTTGATCGCAACTTGAGTTCATAATTGACCATAGTTTTTGTGTACTGCTCAATTTATTCTTTTTAGTAATCGTAGCAACGTTATGCTGGCTGTCAGGTACTATAAATCCAACTTCTGTTGCATTTGAAACTTGATTCTGCGTGTTGGGGAATTTAGGGTAGGATGGAAAGTGGGAATCAGTGCGTACACTTGGAGGTGTCTCGTCCTAAAATCGTGTGCTCTTCCAAAATAACTCCGGCTGATATAACGAATCAGTTTTTTGGGGTTGGAGATGATCAGGGATTTTACGGTGTGCGATTTTTTTTGCCGCTGTAGGCTTCTTTTTGAACCTCATTGTTACCAGGACGCTGTGAACGCTGTTCTGTACCATCAAGAATCAAAACTTCATCCTGTGAAAACCACGCTTCAAAGTCCTTTACGTTCGCAAAAGAACGGGCAGGCATGACTCCCGCATTGGACAAGACAAGGCGAAGCACCGGCAAGGCTGACTTTTAATTTCTTTGAGCAGTTGAGCCGTCACAGCCAAAAACAAGCCCCAAAACATCATAGGTCAATCCACATTTCAAACTAAACAACACAAAAAACAGCAACTCGTCATAAGCCCAAAAAACAGAATCTTGGGTGGAACCGCTTTTGCGTTCTAATATCGTCTCCCCATGTATCTGTTCATAGGCACGAGCAAATTCTTCCTTCAAAATCTCAAATTGAGATTGCTTTAATCCTGTGCTGGAACGCCATTGTCGGTCGTTCTTTAAGTCTTGGTAACTAATCGCAATCGTTTTTAGGACAAAAATAAACACATTGGTGATCAATCAGTTAATACACGATTATTCTGGCAATACTGACCCCCTATTCCGGGTGAACTTGACCCCTCTCGTACTGGGATAAACTGGTTCTTCGTCAATTTTGGTGGTAGTCACCCGGAACGGAATAAAATTCGTCGGCGAAGCAGTTTAAATCCGGCTCGACCGTACATCTGTCGTTTCAACATCTTCAGTCGGTTGACTTGGCCTTCCACTTGACCATTGCTGCAGGGGAGCGTAAAAGCTAACTTGACGGCTTCATAATCCTGGCGGAGCCCTCTGGCAAAGTTCTTTAGTTCTTCCAGGTTGCTGTCAAGCGCTTCTGCCAGCCAGGGCTCTAATTTGTCTGCGTGCCAGCTGGTTAGATGTTGGTGGAAAGAGCGCACCAACTTGCGCGCCGTTTGTGCCTCGGGACATAATTCCAAGAAAGTTTGCGAATACGTTTTTTCTTCCTCGGTCCAATCCTCCGAGGGCTTATTTAAGGAGATGGCGGCCTTTCTGGACGACCATACTTTAATGGGTAAGCTCCTTACTTTGGGCTGGTCGCTACTTGGTTTGTCTTGTGGCAAATGCCGCGTAAAGCGATATAAGCTGGCCAACGACCCGGTATACCCTTGTGCTTGAATGATCGCAAAGAGTTTGGTATGATTGCGTTCACCGGCTTGCCAATGCTCCTGGACCACAGCGTCATAGGGATCGACGGACGAAGCAGGACCTATGGCCGCTTTCTTTTCCGGATAACTATCATATTGGAGGTATTTTTTGATGGTGTGTCGGTGCGATCCCAGCTGGCGGGCCATGGATTTTAAGGAGTGTCCACCTTCCTGTTGAAACTGTTTTACCGCCTCGAATTTCAGTCGATGAAAGGCGTCCCCTAAATTTTTCAGCAAATGCCATCGGTCGACCACTTGCTGAGCATCCGGAGCGCCGTCCCGGCAACCCTTGGCATATTCGCCGCCCCGGTCACGGCTGATAATCTCAATGCCGGGGTGCTCGGATAACCAGGTGCGCACGGTC
>JAYUXG010000786.1:0-5775 GCA_043753125.1 Saprospirales bacterium
CTTTTGCCAGCCTTCGAGCTGCCTTCCTACCGCATCCGCTACGAAACAAACAATATGGTGCGCAACGTCATGCGCCAACTGCCGCGCATCGCCTATGCCGTGCGGGCCGAAAATTGGGCCACCAGACGACTGGTGCGGGAATACGGTATTCAGGGTATTCTATCCGACAACCGCTATGGCTGCTTTAGTCGGCAGGCCGATAGCGTCATGATCTCCCATCAACTGCACCTGCGAGTGCCGGGCCAGGCCGTGGCTTGGACCGCCAACCGGGTGTTACGCTTGGCGTTGGGCCAGTTCAACCGCATTTGGGTACCCGATGTGGAGGCAATACCAAGCCTGTCTGGCCAACTCTCGCATGGCGAAACGAAAGTGCATCAAGAGGTGCGCTTTATTGGTCCGCTGTCGCGCATGAAAACCTACCCCGCCGACCTGGAATACGATGTGGCGGTGGTGCTTTCCGGGCCGGAGCCACAGCGTACTATTTTGGAGCAGCGGCTGCTGGAGCAGGCCATGCCACTGTCGGGGAAGTTTATTTTTATTCAGGGCAAAACGCAGTCGAAGGCCCATCATTTTGCCGCCGACCACGTGGAAATCGTCTCTTACCTGACTTCCAAAGCCCTCAATGACGTGCTGCTGGCCAGCAAAGTAGTCGTCTGCCGCTCCGGGTACAGCAGCATCATGGACTTGGCGGCCCTGGGCAAAAAAGCCATTCTGATCCCCACGCCGGGGCAGACGGAGCAGGAATATTTGGCGAAATCGCTGGCTGCACAGCGTATTTTTCTGGCGCAGGCGCAAGAGGAAATTGATTTGGAAGCGGGGATGAAAGAGGTGGAGAGTACTACGGGGATTGGGGCGGGTAGTTTCCGGACTGATGATTTTCAAGCAACGCTGAAGGCGTGGGTGGAGAGGCTGTAAGAAAAAACGGACATTGCGTTTTGCCAGCGGCCAGACCATCCATCATGTATTGATCCACTGAATTAATTACCAACTATGGCGAAGCGAAACTTGCAGGCTGCGCATCCGGTACGAGCGTGCGGGCAAGCTACGACCGAAAACGTAGGTGTTGGTTAGCAACGGGTCGGTTTCTGTCCCTTTGGGAGCCAGCCAGCATTCTAGTCCAATCGCGTTATGGGCATCGGGCCGATAGTGTAGCCCAGTAGTAAAGAGCATTTGAAACTTGGTAAAAGATAAATTTTCATCATCATAATAGCCATACGGATTATAAAAGAAATCCCCACAAATGAGGATATTAGGGTCATACGTTGAATAATTTTGGTCTGGACGTAGTTGGGTTTTGGCAAAGGAAGGAGCCGCGCCTATCGAAATAGCCAGTTGGCGTTGTTGTCCAGCGCGTAGTTGCAACTGCACTGGCAATGCCACTTGACGCACCGTGAAATGGTTTATTCGCTTATACGTTCCTTCTCCGATGTTCCTCTTCGCCTGATCTGGGTAAAGGGTGGATAATTGCTCGGTAAAAGCCGATTGGGAGTAATGCAACGCGCTGTAGAGTGCTACATAGCGACCCAACGGCCGTTCCGCATAGACGCCCAAGCCTGCCAGGACACCCGCTGTAAGTTGGTAGTCGGAAATTAAATACGGTTCGTCCATGCGTTCCTGATGGGCCTGCAGGTAGTTGCCTGCTTGTACAGCAACACCGAATTGCATTTTGCGCTGGGCAGTAGCCATTGCGCATGCGATGAATACTAGGGCGGTAGAAAGGAAAATTCTTTTCATGGTGGGTCGACGTTTTATTTATCTGTCAGACCAGCTGAGTGCGGCAAAACGTTGGGTCGCCACTGGAAAAAATTAAAGGGCAAAAAGGTTCAAGAAGTCGTGGGAACACACCTTATGTCCGTAATTGCAGAATTTTTGTCAACTTTAAAAACACGTTTTCCAGATGATCAAAGTCTGCATCTGTGGTTAGGAGTGTTGCCCCAAGGAGACTAGCAGTAGCCGCAATCTAAAGATCATTTTTGCCCATATTGCGGGCTGTAAAAGCAGAGGGTAGGTCCGGGTGCAAACCTTGACTGAAGGTATCAATAGCTGCATATCGCAGGATGATTTCTTGGATGTTGATATCCGATACCAGAAAACGCCTTAAAAAGGCATCAAGTCGGGTGGCACGCTTTTCGCCCCATTTGTTCTTCATGGCGATGGCTCGTATCTCGCCAAGTGAGACTGCCGACAGCCATGATTTATTGCTTGGCCCAAGCGGGTTATATTGCTGCTCTACGGTGTCCATAAAGTGGGATCCACGTATGTAATGGACTACGAGGTTAGTATCAAAAAGAAAAATCATTTAGAAAGTTGGGAGAGTAACAGTTCAATAGGTTCTTGGATGTCCATTTCCTTAACAAGACGCATCATCTCCGTTTTGTCATGCTGGCCTTTCCAACCTGACTCACGCTTGACTGCTTCGGCACTAAATTTCTCCCGCAGGGGCTTGCGAAGCAATGCTGCTTTGAGTACTTCATACTCCTGCGTTTCACTGATAGGCATCGTATCTGGCAATTCCTGTTGCCATTTGCGTAATTCCTTTTCTAACCAATCTTCAACAATAGGGGATTGTCAACGGCAAAAAGGAGTCTTATTAGGTTGTATTTCTGCTCGGCTATTGAACCCATGTCTTCCCTCTTTTTGAAACAAAAGTAAGATTTTTGGACGAGAAAGGGCGATCCAGTGTCAACTTCCACCTTGCCTATGGGTTCACCTGCCCTTCGTTTGGAATTTCTTTCATATGGCATCTGGGCATAGGTCGATGCTTCCTTATTTCCCTATTGCCGCTTTCCCTTCGGCATTCCCATGCCCCCGGGTGGCATCCCCATCTTGCCCATCGGCGTATTGGCCATTTGGTGCATCATTTTGCACATATCGTTGAAGTTCTTGATGAACATATTAATCTGCTCCAGGGATTGGCCGCAACCTTTGGCAATCCGCTTCTTGCGACCCAGAATGAGCAGGTCGGGGTTGGCGCGTTCCTGCGGGGTCATGCTTTGGATGATGGCCTCCACGCGGGGCAGGGCCTTGTCATCAATGGGAGCGTCTTTCAAGGCCTTGCCGGCACCGGGAATCATACCAATCAGGCTTTTCAGGTCGCCCATCTTCTTGATCATCTGCATCTGGCCCAAGAAGTCGTTGAAGTCAAACTTGTTCTGTTTAATGCGCTTCTCCATGCGCTTGGCATCCTCCTCGTCGAAGTCCATCTGGGCCTTTTCCACCAGCGACACAATGTCGCCCATACCCAGAATCCGTTGGGCCATCCGGTCGGGGTAGAACACATCGAGGGTGTCCAGTTTCTCGCCCATCGAGACGAACTTAATGGGTTTGCCGACCGTGTATTTGATGCTGAGGGCCGCACCGCCGCGGGTATCGCCATCCAGTTTGGTGAGTACCACCCCATCAAAATTGATGCGCTCATTGAAGGCTTGGGCGGTATTCACCGCGTCTTGGCCGGTCATCGAGTCCACTACGAAGAGCGTCTCGGTGGGGTCAATGGCTTTTTTGATCTGTTCTACCTCGCCCATCATCATTTCGTCCACGGCCAGGCGGCCGGCGGTATCCACGATGACCACGTTGTGGTTGTTGGCCTTGGCAAATTTCAGTGCATTTTGCGCGATCTCCATTGGGTTTTTGTTCTCCAACTCCTTGTACACCGCCACTTTGATGCTCTCGGCGAGGACCGTCAATTGGTCGATGGCCGCCGGACGATACACGTCGCAGGCCACCAGCAGAGGACTCATTTTGCGCTGTTCCTTAAGATATTTAGCCAGTTTGCCACAAAAAGTAGTTTTACCCGACCCTTGCAGGCCCGCCACCAACACTACGCCGGGCGTACCCTTCACGTTGATGCCCACACTCTGGCCGCCCATCAGTTCGGTCAGTTCATCCATCACGATCTTGATCATGAGCTGGCCGGGATTTACGTTGCGCAGCACGTTCTCCGTGCCCAGGGCCTTGTCCTTCACGCGGTCCGTGAAGTCTTTGGCGATCTTATAGTTTACGTCGGCACCGACCAGTGCGCGGCGCACTTCTTTGATGCTCTCCGCGACGTTGAGCTCGGTAATCTTATGGCTGCCACTCAGGATTTTAAACGCGTCTTCGAGGCGGTCGCTTAGGCTTTCGAACATGGTGTGGTTACTGGTTGACTGGTTATTGATTATTGGTTATTGTTTGGGTATTGGTTTTGAGGAACGCAAAGATAAGAGACAGGTACGGTATGATGTCCGTTAACGTATTGCTTTTTTGCCCATCGCGAATAAGCAGCCCGTCATTGTGGAAATATCGAATTGTTCATAGTTCATACTTCATCGTTCCCTAATTCCCCCATTTCCGCAATTGATTCAGCACCGCCGTAAAATCTTTTGGCAATTCCGCCTGGAACTCTGTACGCTCGCCCGTCGTCGGGTGGTCGATACGCAGGCGATGAGCGTGCAGGGAAGTGCGCTCCATCATGGGCCGTTCGTCGTCGCTGTACTTGCCGGAACGGTAGGCCTTGCCCTTTATTTCCGACAGGAATAGGGCGGAACGCCGGCCATACACAGCATCTACCGCCAGCGGGTAGCCGATGCTCTGAAAGTGCAGCCGGATCTGGTGGGTGCGCCCAGTTTTCAGCAGGGCTTCGGCAAGTGTGAAATGCTTGAACCGCTCGATGGCCCGATAGAAAGTGAGCGACGGCTTGCCGGTGTGCAGAATGGCCATTTTGCCCGAAATGCCCGGATGCTCGCCGATGGGTTTGTCTATTTCGCCTTCGTCGTGGTGCAATATGCCGTCCAGCAGCGCGTAGTAAAATTTGTCCGAGGTATGATGCTCAAATTGCAGAGAGAGGTGACGATGCGCGGCTTCGTTGCGGGCAAAGCACAAGATGCCACTCGTCTCCCGATCCAGGCGGTGTACAATAAACACCTTGCCATATTGCCGCTCCAGTGCGTTCACCAGGTTATCCGGGCTGCCTGCCCGATCAGGAATGGTCAGTAATCCAGCAGGCTTGCTGACTATCAGTATGTGTTCATCTTCGTGGAGGAGTTCGTAGCGCATATTTTCTTAAATGTGGCCAATTGTTTTAATGTGCCTATTATGATAAAGGTGAATTTATAACCTATTTCCATCAACCCTTATCAAGCAGCTTGGAAAACTCTTTCACCCGACCCACGTAGTGCGTAAAAACAATACTGCCGGGAAAAATACCCGCCTTGTCCTCGGGGCCAATGCGGTGTTCTGCAATAAGTTGCGACATGCTCCGTCGTTTGCGCAGGGTCAGGCCAAAAGTGCTGTAGAAAGACCCGTGCGCTTCGATAATAGCCCAAATTGCCCGGAATTGGCCTTTGGCTGCGAACCTTGCGCCCGCCAGCCCATCCAGCAGGAAACGCAACGGTAATAACCACCACAGCTTGCCTGCCGACTCATTTTTCAGCAAGGTATAGAGGCTATTGCGAAAGTTGAGGAACACCTTGCGCGGGCTTTGGTACTCCAATGTGCCGCCACCAAGGTGGTACACCACCGACTGCGGGATACAGCGCACCGAGTAGCCCGCCCGCTTGATGCGCCAGCAAAAATCGATCTCCTCGTTGTGGGCAAAGTAATCGCCGTCGAAGCCTCCAAATGTGTGGTATAGGTCCGCCCGGACGAAAAAAGCCGCGCCCGCCGCCCAAAAACAATCCTGCGGCTGGTCGTACTGACCATGATCCAGCTCCGACTGGCTAAAAATGCGGCCCCTACAAAACGGATAACCCAACGCATCGATCCAGCCACCCGCCGCGCCCGCGTACTCAAAGTGCG
>JAYUXG010000787.1:0-2308 GCA_043753125.1 Saprospirales bacterium
CCGCCAATATCGCCTTTTGACGGCGAGCGATGGCCGCGCCGGTCTGGAACAGGCCTTCCGATATATGCCTGATCTGGTGCTCAGCGATGTGATGATGCCTGGCATGGACGGCTTCACCTTTTGCCAGACGCTGAAAGAAGACCCGCGCACCAGTCACATCCCGGTGGTGATGCTCACCGCCCGCGCCACCATTACCGACAAGATCAGTGGTCTGCGGCGCGGGGCCGATGCCTGGCTGACCAAGCCTTTTGACCGGGCCGAACTGTTGGCCACCCTGGAAGCACAATTGGAAAGCCGGCGGCGACTGCGGGATTATTTCGCCAGCAAAACCGCCGCCGCGCCGCCAGCCGACCTGGAAGAATTGGTAGAAAAAGAGAACGAATTTCTCACCCGCGTCCGTGCCTGCGTGGATGAACACTTAAATGAACCCTACGAGGTGGGCCAACTCGCCCGCGACCTGCATTTGAGCGAGAGCCAGTTATATCGCAAACTAAAAGCCTTGGGAACCGCCTCGCCCGCCCTTTTTGTCCGCTCGCACCGCCTTGGTCGGGCGGCCACTTTGCTCACCACCACCGACCTGCCCATAGCGGAGATCGGCTACCGCACGGGCTTCAACGACCCGGCCTATTTCGCCAATTGTTTTCACAAGGAATTTGGCAAATCGCCCTCGGAGTGGCGAAAAGGGTAGGTTTTCGGCGGTTTGCAAGGATATTACAAGTTTTTGGGGGGATAGTACAAGTGGCCCGGCGGGGTTGTGGGGGAGATTTGTGGCGTGATAAATCAATTCACTTCAAATTCAACTTTATGAGCACACGACTCTCTTTGCGCATTTCTTTCCCTCGCCTCCATCACTATTTACTACTAAATCTTCCACATATGCTCACTATGAAATTTTACGCTGTCTTGCTAGCAATCTTGACTTTGCCCACGCTATCTATCGGACAAATCGAAGGGATAGGGGATGTTCCGGTTAATAATGGCATTTCAATTAGCGATGATCTGAGCAAATGTGGTTACGCCACGGATGCCGAAAAAAATAAGCATAGCAGAATCCAAAAAACCCAATTGGGGGTAGATGTGTCTGCTGGTGAAAGTACAAAGCCCTTTTATTATCACCATAATGAGGACAACGAAAAGGTGTATAAATATGACAAGAAAAACATAGGAAAAGACTTAGACTGTTGGTACCCAGTACAACCTGAAAGGGCTTGTGTGTGTGGCAAATTAACTGACATCTACAAGACATCTCCTGACTTTGATCATAAATATTTGACCCAAGACAGGGACTTTAATTTGCTAATTTATCCATCTGGCGGCTTTAAACAGTATCTAAAAAATAGATGGGCAGCCAAAAATGGTCATTCGGACCAATTTAAATATGTGGAAGGGGAAGTCAATGTGGATGATTTAGACAAAGACGGTTTGCATTACTCTAACAAGAATAATTCTACGAACCCCCTGTTTCGTAAGTCCACAAAAATAAAAAAAGGCATGGAAATATGCATATATGGCCCTTGGATGTGGGACAAATTACATGGTCTCAAAGTGTTTTCAAAAGATGGCCAAGGCAATAATGAGATTCATCCGATCAATCAGTTTTGGTTTGGCGACCTAAGAAAGGGACTGACCCTGACCTCAGTAATGGATGGGTCAGATCAATTTGATAAGCAAGATGCGACACAGGTCGCTGCATCGGGCCAGAGCCAAACCATGAGATATTATATACCAATTACCATAAATAGAGGAAAAGTAGAACAGTATATAGTGATTGGAGAAAATTTTGACGCTTTTATGGGGCCAATAGGGGACAAAGATAGGCACCCAATAACTCTTAGTTGGGACAACATAGAAGTCGTACGAGTAACGAGATTATACGCTACTGGCAAGAAAATGTATAAGGCATTCTTTTCAGAAATGAGAAAAGTATCTGAGAGTAGTATAAACGGTTACTTAGTCATTGAGACCGAAGCAATACATAGTGGCCGGGGTTCTGTAACAGTGATTGTGAAAAAAATATAATTAACATGATACGGCTTGAGGATGTTCAATAACCTCTCTTCTACCCTCACACAAATAAAATCCACATCATGCAAATACTTCTCTCTACCCTGCTTCTCTCCACCCTGCTCACCCCCCTCCACGCCCAATGGCAATCCTACACCCCCAACCTCTCCGATACCGTCGGCACCTTCGACCTGCGCATCGCTCCCGATAATGACCAGGTGGCCTGGTCCATTGCCATGAAATACGAAGTCCTCGCTGACGGCTACAATCCCCTGTATATTGATAGCATCTACTACACCAGAAC
>JAYUXG010000788.1:0-5746 GCA_043753125.1 Saprospirales bacterium
GATGTTCAACGTGATGATGATGCTGCCGTCAGGCTCTAATTTGTATTGTGCTGCCATGATCTTTTTGGGGCTAATGTACATCAGTTTGGAGCCGCACCCTCCCTCCTTGCACAGGAGCATTAAAGTCAATTCCGCCATGCCAATCATAGGGTGTATTAGGGTCTTTTTGGCGCGGGCCATAGTCGTCGGCCACTAAACTATCAGGAAAGTTCGCAACACTGCCATATATATGCAAGCCTTGGGCATTGGTGCCTTGGTATTGGCGATATTGGGCACTTTGTCCCATGACCGTGCCAGTGGTCATCAAGACGATGACCAATAGATGAAAAATTTGTTTCATGTTGTTAGAATTTTGTGGTAGTGAAAGATTTTTGGCTGAGGTAGTCCCTTTGCGCTTGAAAGGGCTTTATTTTCAGATACTTCTGCGCTTCATCTGGCGAGAAATAGTAGGTTCTTAATTCCCTTAAATTAGGCTTCATAATAATTATTTCAAAAATAGTGTAGGGTTTAACACGTTCAACACTAGCCACGGGCATTATAATTTCCCCACCTATTTGCTCTGGATCAAGAATTCCAACATCTTGATACTTATCAAATTCCTGATGATAAACTTGTCTTTTTTGCAAAAGGTCATAGATGATTATAGCTTCCCGACACGGTTCACTAGGATCATATGGGTATTGACCACTTTTATTATGAGCAAAATACAAGAATTTGCCGTCATTTGTCACGCGAGGGTATCCAACTCCATGATCTATTTTAATCCGCATAATATCCCTCCCTTGAGCATCAAGCACCATAAGGGTTTGCTCCCAGCCAACTACGGTGTTATTGGTTTTGGCCATCTTAATTAGTTCAAAACCCACACAAATATAGCCATTAGGAGAGATAGAATATATCCAGTTGCTTGTATAATAGTGGGTAACTTTGGGCAATTTCGGCCAGATACAGTTAGAGTCCGGTCCGTGTATGTCCATACCTTCATAGTCCAAAGAGCCAATGCCGATATTTTTGTACGTGCGTTCATTATAGGGCGTGATCTTTTCCAAATTGATTCTCTTTTTCAGTTTATGCGTGGTGGTATCATAGTATTCTATCAGAGCATTATTCTGTGTCACAGAGGGATACTTTTCGTAGTTGCTTGGGCTACGTTCGTGGATCAGTACGCCGGGAAATTTTTCTTCAATATGGTACAAAATAGAATCGTTACGCACTTCACACTCGAACCGCCCACCAGACTGCTTTAAAAGGTAAGGCCCATACTGCTGCGTCGGTGGCTGGTAGGGCCGCTGTTGGCTGGTAGTTGTCAGCGAGTCAGGTACTTTTGGTACAGCAGTGATTTTTTCGCTTCCCTGCCCCCGGCAGCCCCCGCTCACCCCCAACAGGAAGACAAGCATAAGCATGAAAGAACCGGGCATGGCCAGCTCCGGCCACGCAAAATGGGAATGTTGCATAGTAAATAGTGGTTTAAAAAGTGAGAAAAAAGAGCAGACTACTTAAAAATAATGGTCTCGGCGCGGATGGCCAGCGTATCGCCCTGCCCAAAGCCGAGCGTATCGGCAGCCAGGGCCATAGGTACGGCTATCAATTCGTTCGTGTCCGTCAGGAGGGTCCGCACTGGCGTGTAGCGTGGCTGGTCGGGGGAGGCGGAGGGCCGATAGGAATAGGCGAACCAAGCCGCGATCAGCGAAAAGGAGCGGGTAGGCCCATACCCACCGAGCCGCAAAATAAGTGGCTTGCCCGACAGCGTTATATCCACGGTAAAGGTACTATACTTGCGGGTATAGCCCACTGTGGTGTCGAAGCGGGGTATGCCGAGCGACCCATCGCTGAAAAGTCGCACCTGACTCGTATCCAGAATCGTGACCCCTGTAAAGTAGAGGGGAGTGTTGTGCAGCTCGGTGTAGGCGGGGATGGTATCCACAAAGGTGACAAAAGTGCCAGATTGCTCTCGCGTCAGCGCAAACCGATGCCCGGCTAGCTTCATCCAATAGACATTGGTATGTCCGGCCGTGAGTTTGCTGGCCTTATAGGTTCCGGAAAAATCCACTGGTTCGTACACTTGGTGAGAAATGGGGATTTCCTTGTGGCATGCTGCCCAAAGCAGAACAAAGCCAATGGCGAGCAGGATAGAAATGCCACCTGACCATGGCCGCAAAAGAAAAGAAGGAGGGGATTTTTCAAAAGGAGCGGGTGGCGCAGGGCGCACCAAGGGGCGAAACAGGAGCATCGGAGATAGCGGGTAAGGAAGCTGAATTGGTCGAGTGGAATGTATTGCCAAACAAAGATAAGCGCATTACCTTTATCCCATCGAAAATCCCCCTTATCATTTCCTCATAAAATTATTAGCACGTTATGAATGAAAACGCCAAATCTTATTTTATCGGTTCGCCACTGCGCCGCGCCCGCGACGAAAAAGGCTGGAGCCAGACGGTATTTGCGTCCATGATCGGAATGTCGCAGTCCAACCTAAGCAACATCGAATCGAACAAACAATGGGTGGATTGGGAAGTCATCAGCGCAATGGCGAACCGACTGGGAGTCAGCCCGGAGTTATTGGCGGGTTTGGAAGCAAGCGTAGCGGTACACGTCGAGACCCAAAACGGGGGGGCCAACGGCAGCCACAACACGGTCAATCACCATTCATCGGGAGAGGTGGTCGCGCTCCGGGAGCATATTGCCTCCCTGCGGGAAGAAAACCGGTTTTTGCGCCAGCAAGTAGAGGGGAGTAAATAAATGGGCAAACTGGCAGCGGCCAAAGATGGTTATACGGCCACCCCTACTTACCCGCCCGATAAATCATCGTCGCCACGACTTGGCCCACCGCCTGCAAGGTCGTTTTATCAATGACTGCCAGGTTGTCCGCATGGGTATGGTGATAAGCCCCAAAGCCCTTTTCGCTGGGAATACTGATGATGTCGACCATTGGAATGCCGGTCCCTTTCATCACGAAGAAGTGGTCGTCGGTGATGTACCCTCCGGCCCGTTTGGGGAACATCTCCTCAAAACCGAGTTCTTTGGCCACCGCCCAGATACTGGCTTGTTGGCCACCAGCATTGGCGGTGGAGTAACCTTCATAGGGGAACCGTGCCCCTTTTGCCCCCACCATGTCCAGCAGAATGCCGTACTGGGCGGTGTAGTTGGGCCGGTGCAGGTTGGCCGCCCAGTATTGTGAACCGAGGCACCAGGTCTCCTCTGTGTTCGGCGGGGCCACCTGTTGCATCACGGAAGTCTCGTTTTCCTTGCCGAGGTCTTCGGCATCGAAGCAAATGAGGTCCACACCCACATTGGTTCCATTGTCATGCAGTATCCGCGCTAATTCAAGCAGCACTCCTACGCCACTGGCACCGTCATCGGCTCCTAAAATAGGTTTGTTGGGGTCTTTCGAGTCTTTGTCGGCGATGTGGCGGCTATCCCAGTGCGCAGCCACGACGATCCGATTGGGCAGTTCTGGTTTGTATTGGGCAATAATGTTCACCGCATCCAGTGTGGCGAAATACGTTTTGGCTTGGAAAGGCTGCTCTATTACGGTCAGGCCGTGGCGTTTGAACGTACTGACCAACCAGGCCGCGCACTTTTTGTGGGCCGGGGTGCCAGGTACGCGCGGGCCAAACTCCACCTGTTTTTTGACCGAATAATAAGCCGAATCGGCGTTGAAAGCCGGAGCCATCACTGGCGGACCCGCTGGCTTGGTGGGCGGAGCCTCCACCTTTGGTTCCGGAGCCTCGGACCTACAGGCCGGTATTTGCGTGAACAATCCACCCAGTACCAGCACACCGATGAGGCCAAAAATGATGATCTGGCGAATATTGGTTTTCATAAATATGTTTTAGAAAATTGATGGCTGTATATTTGAATATTTGATCAAATCCTCAACTTTTCATCCAACTGGCTCCTTCCTTGCCATCCTTGACCTGAATGCCCACGGCGGCCAGCACGTCCCGAATTTTGTCGCTGGTGGTCCAGTCCTTTTGGCTGCGGGCTTGGGCGCGCACATCGAGTACCAGTTCCATCAGCCCTTGCACCGTGGTGTCGTTTTCGCCCGCTGTTTCTTCCTGCAACCCGAGAATGTCGAATATAAAGTGATCGAACGTTGACTTCAATTGCTCCAGTACGGGGGCGGAGACTGCATTACCGGCTAACTGACTATTGGTAAGCTTATTGATATAGCCGCCAGCCTCATTCAGCGCGGCGATGGCGATAGCAGTGTTGAAATCATCGTCCATGCCTTGATACGCCTCCTCCAGCAGGCTCAAAATAGCGCGGTCGGTCTCGGTCTCCGGCGTTTTTTCTCCATTGGTGGCCGTTGGGAGACGGTGCAGGGATTTGCGGATTTCCATCAGCTTGCGAAAGCCCTTTTCCGCCGCTTGCAGGGCCTCGTCGGTGATGTCGAGCGTGCTGCGGTAATGCGCCATGAGCATAAAAAAACGCAGTGTCATGGGGGAATAACTCTTGGTCATCAATGGGCTGTCGCCGGTGAACAACTGCACGGGCGTGATGGTGTTGCCATCCGACTTGCTCATTTTTTTGCCATTCAACAGCAGCATATTCGTGTGCAGCCAATAGTTGGCCGGTGCATGGCCGCAGGCTCCGTGGCTTTGCGCGATCTCGTTTTCGTGGTGCGGGAATTTCAGGTCATTGCCTCCACCATGAATATCGAAAGAGGTGCCCAAATACTTGGTACTCATGGCACTGCACTCCAAATGCCAACCCGGGAAACCGACCGACCAGGGGCTGTTCCAGCGCATAATATGTTCTTCCGATGCTTTTATCCAGATGGCAAAATCAGCGGGGTGGTGCTTTTCCTCCTGATTTTTAAGGTTGTCCCGGCTTTCCGCCACCAACTCTTCGATGATGCGCCCCGACAGTTGGCCGTACACCGAGGGGTTGGCCGTCGCAAACTTTGGCACGTCAAAATAGACCGACCCATTCTTTTGGTAAGCATAACCATGGTCGAGAATCATTTTCACCATCTCCATTTGTTCCGGGATATGTCCGGTCGCCCGTGGTTCAATACTAGGCGGTAAAGTGTTGAGTATCCGCATGATGTCGTGGAAGCCCACCGTATATTTCTGCGCCACTTCCATCGGCTCGAGCTGATCGAGGCGGGCACCTTTGGACATCCTATCCTCCCCATTGTCGAGCAGGTGGCCCACGTCGGTGATGTTGCGCACGTAGCGGATCGTGTAGCCAAGGTGCAACAGGTAGCGATAGATGATGTCGAAGCTCACGAACGTGCGGCAATTGCCTAAGTGTACGTGGTCATACACGGTGGGGCCGCAGACGTACATCCCAATGCGACCAGGCAGGATTGACTTGAACTCCTCTTTTTTACCGGACAGGCTGTTCTGAAGGCGGAGGGTGCGGATTTCATTCATGGCACAAAGGTAAGAAGTAGGTTGGAAATTCACGGCTTTCCGCTCTGTTTGGGGTTTCGCTCCCTTTCGGACGATATTTTGTAGATTTGCGGCAGACAAATTTCTGCCCTCCACCCTACCGCCACCTGTGTCGTTCGCCCAACCATTTTGGCTTTTATTGCTGCTGCTGCTGCCGCTCTTGGTGCGTCGGCAACGCAGCACCGTTGGGCCGACCTTGCGCATGGCGCAGACCGGAATGCCCATGACCAACTGGCGCACCCAAGTGCGTCCACGGCTACCGCTGTTGCGCTGGCTGGCCCTGGTATTGCTCATCGTGGCGATGGCCCGCCCGCAACGCCATTGGCAGGAAGAAAAAGTAGAAGCTGACG
>JAYUXG010000789.1:0-5716 GCA_043753125.1 Saprospirales bacterium
CGGTCAGTGAGGTAGATCGCATCTTTGGGACAAGCCTCTTCACACAGTCCACAGAAAATACAGCGCAGCATATTGATCTCGTACACTTCGGCGTATTTCTCTTCGCGATAGAGGTGCTCGTCGCCCTTTTTGCGCTCGCCAGCGATCATCGTAATCGCCTCTGCCGGACAAGCCACGGCACATAGGCCACAGGCGGTGCAGTTCTCTCGCCCCTGCTCGTCGCGCTTCAGCACGTGCCAGCCGCGGTACACCGGTGCAAATACCTTCTTGAACTTCGGGTAGTCTAACGTCACTTTTTTCTTGAAAAAGTGTCGGAGCGTAATGGACATTCCTTTCAGGATGGCGGGCAAATAAATGCGCTCCATAAAGGTCATTTCCCTTTTAGCGACTTGACGGGAGCGATTGGTAAGTGGTTGCATGATTTTATAATTTTCTTGTTGGAATGGACCAGCAGCACTTAGCGGTTCAAAAGGAACCATTTTAGTCGAAATCCACTCCAATACTTCTTCAAAAGTAAAATTGCCAACAGCCACCTCATTCAAAAATCAAACTTTTCTTGCATTGTTGCTTCAATATCCAATCCAGATTCGTTTAAAAAAGAACGCATCACTACATAGCCAGTGCGCTTATTTCCATCTATAAAAGGATGATTATGAACAAGGCTCTCCAAAAGTGCTGCCGCTTTATGGGCGGGCGTTGGATAATAATCAAAGTCTTCACTTCCCATGAAAGGTCTTGCCAGAGCAGATTCTAAATATCTTTCATCCCGAATGCCATGACTGCCTCCATACTCCTTGATCATAGATGAATGAATAATCAGGACTTCCTCCTTATTTACCGTATTCAGGCAAGTTTTTGCAATAGTTCTTTGTCTTCCTGCATGATATGTGCAAGGTGACGAGTCAATACTATCTTAGCAGGTTGTACTTGTAAAGTTTTTTTATCAATGTTTGTTCTCTCTTTTATGGAAAAAGACAAACCCAGCCGTTCGAATAGTGGAATTAAAGCTTTAAGGTCTTCGTTAGGTACTTCCAGCAAAATTTCAGTCATGGCTAAATAATTTTAAAGATTTTTTAAGTTTCGTCAATGTTAAGAGTGATCGAACTCATTTTTTTTAGTTCATTTAGTGATTTTTATTCAACCTAAGCGGCCAGAAGCAATTTTAGGTTTCAAAATACTTTCAAAAAATATTTCTAAAGCGGCTGCCCAATGTTTATCTTTTTCATCTTTTAAATTAAATAGCAAAATTTTAGTATCAACACTGTTAGACAATGCTTGAATACTCCATTCCCTATTTAATGTGCCTCCTTTTCCGTAATCTATGTGTTCCAATGCTCTTTTACGAGCATTAGTGAATGAACGGCCGACTTTAATAACTTCATCTTGCGCGAACCAGATATAGACACCAGGCTTCCAAACATATTCTGAGTTCTCTATCTTGGCTTTTGTTACTGTCAGTTCAAAAAATGTGAATTTTGGTAATAGTGGGGCAAATTCCTTTTCAAAAGCTGTTTTTATTGCTGAAATAGTCATCGTAAATTTTATTTTCCAAACAACAAAATCCCCCCGCCAGTCAGCACCATATTCAGAATAGCCAGTGGGATGAGTGCCTTCCAACCCAGGTGCATCAATTGGTCGTAGCGGAAACGCGGCAAAGTCCACCGAATCCACATAAAAACAAAGATGAAAAAGATGACCTTGGAAAACAGCACGATCGGCCCCATCAGCCCACCCAGCCAGCCCGGGTCAATCCCCGGAAAGTTGTAGCCCCCAAAGTAAAGACAGGAAATAACGGCACAAGAAATGAACATATTGATGTATTCGGCGAACAGGAAAAAGCCCAGTTTCATCGAGCTGTACTCGGTATGGTAGCCGCCAATGAGCTCCGTCTCGCACTCGGCCATATCGAAGGGAGCACGGTTGCACTCGGCCAGCGCGCAGGTCAGGAACAGCACGAAACCCAGTGGCTGGTACAGCACATTCCAGTGAAAACCAGTCTGTTGGCTCACAATCTCCCGCAGGCTCAGCGAACCGCTCAGCATGACCACGGCGATCACCGACAACCCCATTGCCAGTTCGTAAGAGATCATCTGTGAGCTGGCGCGGATGGCCCCGTAGAGCGAATATTTGTTATTGGACGACCAGCCGCCGAGCATAATGCCGTACACCCCCAGCGACACAAAGCCCATGATGTACAAAATGCCGATGCTCACGTCGGTGACCTGCAAGTCGAGGTTTAGGCCACCGAGTGTCAACGTGGTGCCCCAAGGGATGACCGCGCTGGTCATCAAGGCCACAAAGATGAATGCGCCCGGTGCCAGAATATAGATCCACTTTTCCGACTGGTTGGGCACAAAATCCTCTTTGGTAAACATCTTGACCCCATCGGCCAAGGGCTGCAAAAGGCCCCAAGGGCCAGCGTTGTTCGGCCCCAAACGGTCTTGCATAAAGGCCGCTACTTTCCGCTCCCCGTAGGTGGAGTACGCGGCAATGCCCAACGTGATGGCGAACAACACGCTGATCAGCCCCAGTTTTTGGAGGATCAGGGTGGAAATGAACAAGAGTGCAATAGTCATAATCTTTGTTGGTCAGGATTTTGGTGGCAAAGTGTCTGGATTGATGCCCTCTTCTTTTACATGTCGGCCCACATTAAAAGTGATACCTTCCATCAAATCAACATCTTCATTCCAGTCAATAATCTCCCATCGTTTGCCGGGTTCGGCCACAATCACCTTTTTGCTTCTCGATAAGATCCAAATCAGTTTTTTGGTGCCAAACTCAAATAACTTATTGGTTTTTAAGCCTATAAAATCCACATCACTCATATCACCATCGTCCCACTCGGCCTGCAAATCGACCTCAATGACGCAATACGCTGGCACATCGACATACTTATTGGTCACCTTTTCCGGGGTCAATATTCGACGCTCGAAAACAGAAATATCTAGCGATAAATTATTGCGGTAACCGAGATGATTTCCGGTTTCGCCGGAGAAAATTCGATACTTTTTCAAATCCAGTTGATTAAGGACATGATAAGTAAAGTATTCAATAATAAAGGCTTGAAGACCACTATATCCCATAATATCTTCTAAGGTTTTCTTCTTGGTCAATACTTGCCGGTAGCCCGGATAATAAAACGGCACCCCGTCGATCATCTCTTTGATGAGATAATCCGGCACCTTGCGTTTGCGGCCTGATCGTGGCGTGGCGGTGACGTGGATTCCTGACATGGCGACAAAGTTAACCCGTTTTGCCGGGATTTTTAACGAACGGTGATGTTCGCTCCTTCGTAGTGGTTCTGGCCGATCACCGACTGCCGCTCAATGTCGCGCGGGCCTTCGATCACCCAATCGTCCACCTCTTTCTTCAAAAAACGACAGGTGTTACAGATAAATTCCTGTACTTCGTCGTAGCGGTTCTTGCGGGCCGTTACTCGGAATATCTCGTTGCCGTATTCCCAGACCACCGCTTTGCCGCTGCACGTTGGGCAGTCGCGGTGGGCATCCATCGGGTTGAGGAACCACACCCGGCTCCTGAACCTAAACGTACGATCGGTCAGTGCGCCCACCGGACACACATCGATCACGTTACCGGAAAAGTCGTTGTCGATGGACTTTTCGATGAAGGTGCTGATCTCCGAGTGGTCGCCTCGATTCAGGATGCCGTGTACCCGCTCCGGCGTAAGTTGCTGGGCCACATACACGCAACGGTAGCACAGGATGCAGCGCGTCATGTGCAGCTTGATGTACGGACCAATATCGATCTTCTCAAAAGTGCGCCGCTCGAACTCGTAGCGGGTCGCCGCCGCCCCGTGTGCAAAGGCCAGGTCCTGCAAGCGGCATTCGCCTGCCTGGTCGCAGATAGGGCAGTCTAGTGGATGGTTGATCAGCAGGAACTCCACTACGCCTTTGCGGGCATTGATCACCTCGTCGCTGCTGAGATTGGCGACCTCCATGCCGTCCATGACGTTGGTCTGGCAGGACGCCACGAGCTTGGGCATGGGGCGCGGGTCCTTTTCGGAGCCTTTCACCACTTTCACTAAGCAAGTGCGGCACTTGCCCCCGGAGCCTTGCAGCGAGGAGTAGTAGCACATGGCGGGCGGCACTAAATCCCCACCGATCTGGCGCGCCGCGTTCAGGATGGTGGTGCCGTCGGGCACCTCGGTCTCAAAACCGTCTATTTTTACTTTGGGCATATTATTGCGCTGGATTCAAGTCTTTCAAAATTTTATTTACAACCTGTTCTAAGCCAGGCAAGTAATTCTCAACAATATCCACCAGACGAGCCATTTGCGCACTCCAGTACCGATGAATTAAAACGTCCCGTAAACCGGCAATTTTTTTCCAGGGGACTTCTGGATATTGATCGCGAACATTCTGAGGTATGTGCTTTACTGCTTCACCAATAACTTCCATACATCTTTCCAACGCTAATCCGTCTGAAGAAAATTCCTCAGACAGTTCTGCCAGGGTATTTATGCTGACTAATCGTTTAACATTTTCAGCATAGCGTGTAATGTCCATTAAAAAATCTCTCAAATCGTCTCTCATAAGAATTCCACTTCCGATAAAATCTGCTGTCCGATGTATTTGCGAAGGCTGTCCCGTGGAGCAACATCTACTTTACAACCAAACACTTCCTCCAAAAACCATTGCAGCTCCATAATATCAAACAAGTCCACCCGTCGGTCGAAATCTACCAGCACGTCAATATCACTTGCCTCCTTTTGTTCTCCCCGTACCCACGATCCAAACACACCAATCTCCGACACGCCGAACCGCTGGTGCAGTTCGGGTTTCAGGGTGGTGAGGGTTTGTTTGATGTCGGTAAGGGTCATACTTGAACGTCTTATTCGTCGGCAATTTTCAAAACTTGTTGATAAAGAGCAGGGTGTATTTTGAATCCCGCTTTGGAAGTCAACTCGGTCATCAATGGCTGTAATGCTGGAATTAAACCCCTCTTTTTAGCTTCGAGCAATGTTCCCAACAGGCCAATGACTTTCAAACCGACTTCTTCGGCTTTATTTCGTCCTTTCAATTCGTCAATGATCAGGGCTTCGGCTTTTAATTCCAGCGCGAGGGCAATGGCCTCCGCTTCTCCGTTATCCAATTCTTTCCTTAATTCCGCGACCAGTCTTTCGTCAGTTGGTTTTTGAACAAAAAGCCAGGTTTGTTGGTCAATAACTTTTTGGGCAGGCAGTATGCACAATTCTTCATAAACCGCCTCCGGCAAAATGACTAAGTCGAATACCTGTTGCAAAAGAGATAATTGGTTAATCTGCATCAGGTTAGTCACTGGCGAAGTATCGCTTAACGACTATCATTTTAGCGATTCGAGATTTTTGAGGTCTTTCTCTAAATCTTCGATCTCGTATTTGATATACACATTCCTTATAGCCAATTCCTTTTGAAAAGAAATTTGATCGAGTCCAGCCAAACGTTTAGCGCGCCCCATCGAAAAATGTCCTTTATCATAGAGATAGACAGCCAGTTCGATCAGCAGATCGGACGGTTCAATGTTGGCTTGTGCCAGCGCATTGTCGGGAATAGTAATGGTCATGGTTTAATTCGTATTAGACCTTAAATTTTTTTAATTCCTCGCAGAACTGCTTCAAACTAGCATTTCTTTCACAATATTTTTCTAAATCTTTCATTTTCCGAAGAGGCTTGGACCATTCCTTAAATTCATTGAGTTTGTCCATCTGAAAAATTTT
>JAYUXG010000790.1:0-5711 GCA_043753125.1 Saprospirales bacterium
TAGGTAGAAAAGCCCGCGTTCCAGCGTGGGAAGGCTCAAGGTAGGTAGGGTCATCGCTGTAGTTCAGTTGCCTGCTATTGGCGCGAAAGGTAGGAAAAATCCAGACAGATGGCCCGAAAAACACCGTGCGCCACGCCGCATCATTTCAGCATCATTACCTTCCCCACCCATTCCTTCCCCGTCTCCCTCTCCTGCAAGGTCAAAAGATACATCCCATCGGGCAAACGCCCCAAATTGATCTCCGGGCCTTCCAAGTCCAGGTCCAGCACCAGCCGCCCGGCCATGTCCCGCACTTGCACCTGACTGGCCGACGCATCACGCCAGGGCAAATGAACGATGCCGGTGGTCGGGTTGGGATACGCTTCCAACGCCTCTCCCGGCTCCAGGTTGGAAGTCCCCACCGTCTGGATCTGCACGATCTTGCAGTGTGTGTCGCTGCCGTAGGCGTTGCTCACCGTCTGGCAGACGGTGTAAAAGCCCGGCGCGGCATAGGTATGCGCCGGACTGGTATTCTGGCTGGCCTGGCCGTCGCCGAAATCCCAATGCCACTGGGTGGGCGCGTAGGCCGACACGTCCCAGAACTGCAGGGCCAAGCCGCTGCTGTCGGAGGGGTCGGGGCGAAAGTTGGCCAGCGGCAGGTTGTCGATATCCAGCGTGTCGCAGGGGCTGCCATCCAGTGGCCCCAGGCGGTAGTTGGGGAAGTTGGGCGGGCTGCGGTAGTAGTAGGGGAAGTCGAAGGCGTGTTGCTGCAGACCACAGGCCGCGCCACCCAGGTTGGGCCGGTTAATGACATGCATGGATTTGGTGGTGGCCGGAGGCATGACATATAAGCGACCATCGGGACCGGGGACAATGATACCAAACTTGGTGGGCCAAAAGCCATCCGAGGCGTAGCCGTCCCAGGTGGCCACCAACTGCACGGAAGCGGCCAGGTCGGGCGCCCGCAGGTCCATCTGGAAGAGCGAATCATAGTTGATCGGGAAGTACAGGTAGCGGTTGTCGGGGGAAAAAGCGACTCCACTAGTAAGTCCTGGATCGGAATCGTCAATAAAAGGGAAATAACGCAGGTTGCTCAGCATACCGCTACAACGGTCAAAGTCGTATAAATAAAGTCCGTAGTAATGGTTGTACCGGGCGAACATGGTGCCATCGGCTGAAAAAACGGCCTGAAAAGCGCCCGCTTTTGCCCAGGCGGGCCCCATTTTTTGCGAATGGTGCACATAGAGGCTGTCCTTGTCCAAGAGGATCATGGAGATTTCGCTGTTATTTAAATGGGTCAGTGCTATCCACCAGTCGCGGCCATTACCGTGCTTTACCGCCGTCAGTTCACCGTAGGAAAATGTATCGGTGATGATGTTTTGAAAACCTTCCACCACGCTGCCAAGGCCCTCGTTGGCTTTAGTGTCAATCAAAAAATAATTTAGGTTATTACTATATACTACCAGCGGACCACTCTCAGACTTGTAAGCCGATACTTGAAACAGATACATACTGTCTTTATGACCCGGTGCAGGTAAAAATAAATGGTGGTTTTCAAAAGGGTAATGTCTGTACATTCTACACCAATCTAGTTCCCAGCCTTGGGTAATGGTATCACCCCTGACAATAGGATACTCATCGGCCCCAATCAAGTTGCAGCCATTGGTCACAAAATGTAACTGGCCTATCGAATCGCAGATGCTGGCGTATCCATCCTGGAAGCGGTAGCGTGATTGGTTCTCGTAAAAACGTGGAGGAAAAGTATCAAAGTTTAACTCAAAACCTTGCACCTCAAAGGCAGTGGCACCATCCCAATTGTAGCCCATTCGCCAAATATTGTCAAATTTTTGGGCACTAACCGCATAGCAAATAAGAAATAATAGGCCGAGTAGGAAGCAAGCTGCCTTGTTCATAGGATATAAAATAATAGCCATGTAGTGGCCCCGGACGGAGTCACTGCATGGCTGATGAATTGAGAAAATTATTGGCTGATAACGACCTTGGCGGTTTCCAGGCGGCTGCTGGCCTGGTTGAATATCCGCAGCTGATACAGGCCATTCGGCAGGATGCCCAGGTCAATTACGGTATTGTCGGTCGTTTTATGGAACACCTCTCGACCGGTCAGGTCGAACACTTGTAGATCGCGCATCGCGCCCCGTGCCTCGGGCAGAAAAATCCGGCCAGTGGTCGGGTTGGGCCAGACCTGGATGGAACGGGCCGGAGCCACCGCCGTTTGGTTGGCACTGCGCTCACAGATGTGCTCGTACTCCTTTTCTACAAACAGGTTGTACAAGATACGCGCCCGCAGCACCGCTTCGCCCTCATTATCCGGACATAGCGCGGCCAGGTTGTCCAACTGGCCCAGTTGGGCTGCGGAGAGCGCATGGTCCTGCAGGAACATCCGGATAGCCAGCTCGTTGACCAGCTTTTCGTTGATTTCCCAACCCGCACTGACCGCCACCGCGCTGTTCTGGGTCAGCAACTGGTTGGCCTGTTGCAGTTTTTGCGTCTGCACCTCGGCCAGCTGCTGGCGAAAGGCGGTGGTCAGCTGGCTCAAATCCTGGATTGCCTGGGTGTAGTCCTCCGGTGAAATGGCCTTGTCCAGGGCTTTCAGGCTGTCCAGGATGAAGAGTTCACGGCGTTCTGCGGCGATATTGCTGCGGGCGGCAGCGGCCATGGCCCGCTGGGCCGCCGAGCGGTTGGCCAAGCCGTCGATGCCCCGCCGGATCAGGTAAAAGTTTTCGGTCGTCGTGCCCCCCTTGATGGCTACAAACTCTTTGAACGGCGGTTCGTTGGCCAGCGCCCCATCCTCCATGAGACGGGCGTACAGGTGGTTTTCCAGCATCTTGGTGGTCACGCCGGGCAGACCGGCCGTGGCGATACTGCCATCGGCCACCGCCTTGTCCAGTTTGCCGCCACCGGGGATGGAGGCAGGGTTAATGGGCGGGTTGCAGGAACTGGCGTTGAGGGTGTAAGATGGCTGCGTGGGGGTGATTTCCTGGGAGAACCAGATGCTGCCTTGATTGTTGGGCGGTAGAAAGCAAGCCATTTCGGCAGGATCCACGCCGAATGCAGATAATCGGACCACATCTTGATCCGTAGCGGCGTGGAAGGCAGAACTATTCGTCCAGCAGTTGCCGTGGTCCTGCACATTGACCACGTTGCCATTGGCATCTGCAAAATCTTTGCCCTGCTCCCCCAAGGCCACATTCGCGGCCAGGGTTAGCCCCTGGGTGTGAAACTGGAACTGATTGGCCCGTAGTGTGCTGGCCTCGCACCTATTGGAAAAGGTCATGCCGCGCAGGGTGCGCGCGGTCTGGTTGCCGGTGTAGGACGTTTGGCTGACGTTGCTGATGCGGTAGCCGGTCGAGTTGCTGCCATAGTCACCACTGTCTCCATCGGGCGGGCCTACCTCGTTGCAGTTGAGGGTCAGTTTCTTGCTGCTCTGCAGGTCGAAGCCTACGTAGTGGTTGTAGGTCTTGTCGAGCAGCGTAACGTGATTATCCCAGAACCCGCTGTTGTCGCTGCCCGAGTAGCGGATGCCGGTGTAGCCCCGTTCCAGGCCAATATTGTTGTTCCACACCCGCCAGCCGCCTATTCCGTTCGGGTCGGTCACGCCGTAGATTTCCTGCAACGTGATGCCCCGTCCAGTGGTCAGGGTGTTGCCCGGCAGCGAAATACTGACCACATTGGTATTGATGCGGCTCAGCGGGTCGGTCGGCAAACACAGCAAGGATTGGATGCCGTATAGTTTGCAGTCTATTTTTGGGTTATTGCTGACGATCAGCTTATTGTTGCGACAGTTTTGCAGATAAATGCCCCGGTTGGCCTTGATCTCGATACTCTGCAAGGTGGCATCCATATTGTTGACGTAGATGGCCCGGTCGCAATCCTCGATATCGTCGGACAGGCTGAATGCGTTGCCCCCGTTGTAATCGATCAATTCTACCCCGGTCCCCTTGGCGTAGATCGCCCAACCCTGCCGGAGCGGCGCATAAGAGCCGACCGGTTGGATATTGTAGAATCTACCTTGGGCGGTTATAGAAGAGCCATCGGCATAGATGCCATTGTTCAGGCCAAAGAAATTCGTAGAGACCAGGTTCAAATGTGGCACCTGCAATGCCTCCACGCCATAGCCTTGGGGAGCTTCCGAAGTGGTCATGCCCGGGTAATTGCCCTTGAGAGTACCGGTGGTGCCGATCTGCACCAGGGCACCAAAGGAGGCTTGCAGGTCGTTGCCCGTGCTGCCGCTATTGTCCAGCCGGACGTGCAGGTAGCTGTTGGTAAAATCGGTGGTAGAACACCGGAAGGCAGCCCCTCGTTTGATGTGGACGGCGACCTCGGCATCCTTTATCCGGCTGCCAGACATCTTCAAGTTACCCTGTGGTTCCACCACAATGCCTTTGCTCACCAGGTCGCAGGTGAACATATTGGCGAACACCTCGAAGGTCTTTCCGCCAAGCACCTTGATCTGCGCACCGGGGCACATATAGAGGTTGCCGCGATCGGAAAAATTCGTTCCGGAGCTTCCATTTGGGCCATTGAAACCGATCGGAAAGAGCGTTTTGTCAATCGTCAACACCGGCGGATTGCCATTTTGGTCGGGCAGGAGCATGATGCTGTGTACCCGGTCGGCATCGGTTGACCAGTCGGTCAATTCCGGGTATTGGCTGATGTTTTGCGATCCTTTGATCGGATAGTAAGGTGCTTCGAAGCGCAGGGTGCCGGCCAGGGTGCCGGCATCCAGTGTCGTCAAACCCAAGTCATTAGCGGTCAGCGGGATGGAGCTTACACCACGGGCATACACGTGCACTCCCCACGGGCAATCGCCAAAAAACCAGGTCGGGTCAAATCTGAAAGGGAAGCTGACCGGGAGTGTACTGCCAGGGTCGCCCGTTGGATTGGGTACTACCGGAAAAGTGAACTTGAAGCCCTTACGCTCCGCTCCGTTGCCGGTCAGGGTCATCGTTGTCTGCAAGACAGGGGAGTTAGGCCCTGCGTTATATTGGACTACGTCAAAAAACTTTTCTGCGCTCCCGTAGGTACCTTGTAAACGTTGGTTTGCCATTGGCCTTCCTTCCAGGATAACATACACCTCTATTTGAGAGCAGTCACTCCAGGTGACCGTCCCGCCCACGGTGAAGCCGGTGGTCGGGCAAAACGGAACAATGTTCGTGGTTGGGATGTCGCTGGTCGTCGAAGTGGTAATGGCGGTACACTGCGCATACGCTTGGTTGGTCATAGCCAGCAGGAAAAGACAAAGCAGGAAGATTCTGGGGAAAGAATCAAATGCTGAAAATTTGTAATAAATGGGGGGGGGGGGGTGAAATTCTTTTGAAAAATAAAGTAGTGATTCATAATGGAAGATTTAAAGGTGAAAATTCAAGTAAATGAGTGGATTATACAGCAAACATAGTCAACTATTTTTATTCACCTGTCGGGTAGTATATTAAATCTTCGCTGAATGAGTGAATGCGCCCCTAAGAAGGATGAACGCCTGTGCTGGCTCCGTGAAGAGTGCATTTCAAACTGTTGCACCCGATCAAACATAGTATGTTTCAAAAACATATCATGCTTAAAAGCAAAACGAAACCATTGGTCGGCGTACAAAATGCAGAGCGGCACTTGGAGGTCCAAGTGCCGCTCTGTGGGTTACCGACTCTATGTACAGCCAAATTATTTTTATTTCAAATAACCATCCTCAAAAAACAGCCGATAGCCGTCCAACGTCT
>JAYUXG010000791.1:0-5692 GCA_043753125.1 Saprospirales bacterium
TCCCGAACCCCTCATGAGGGGTTCGGGATTCTTATTAGGCCGGGTCAAAAAGCAAGCCTAGCATCGGTTAAGCCAAGCCCATCAGGCCATAGCCTTTAGTGCCTGTACATCCACAGGCTTGCCCATGAATTCGTCAGCACCAGCGTCCATCGCCTCCTGGCGAATATCCATGGCACTAATCATAACGACACGGGTAGATTGCCGATTGAGTTTAAAATCGGCAATATGTTCCAAGCCATAGCCGTCTGGCAAATTATTGTCGAGCAAGATTACGTCTGGCTGAAAAGTAGCAGCAATGGCGTAGCCATCATGGAGGTTATGCGCACATTCGACCTTTCGAAAATGCTTCAGTAACGCCCGACTCAACAGTCTACAGACGTCTACCTCATCATCTACAATCAGGAGTGTACGTTCTCGGTCCATTATAGGAAAGGATTGAAAATTATATGGTGTGATAAATGCATTCATCTCAGCAGTTTCTTGAGTGATTTATTTGCTACTTGTTATAGTAAATGATCGTTCCACGCATAAAAGACGGATGTTGAGGTATTTGTTCCCCATATTTCTACAAAGCCAACAGTATATGGGCATGGATGGGGTTTATAAAGGAGAACTGCGTACTGGCACACATTTCTTACCTAACACGACGTGAAACAATTATTAACTAACCGAAAATTCTTAACACCATGTCTAACAAAAATTTGATCAGTGCCATATTGGGCGGCGCAGCCGTAGGAGCTGCTATTGGCCTGTTGATGGCCCCACAATCCGGGAAAGAAACCCGTCAAAAGATTCGTAAAGCAAGCAATATGTCCGCCGAGCAAATGAACGAATTGGTCGCTCAAGGCAAAAACTCTTGGTATGAGGTCAAGGGAAAGGCGAAGGAAAGTGCTGGGATAGCCGCTGAGGAACTGGACGATTTTATCGGCCACATCCTGCAAAATGGTAAGAAATGGTGGAAGTCGGCCAAGAATAAAGGGGCTGAAATGGCCGACGAAGCAGGGGATGCCGTTGACCGGGTCGCCAATAAAGCCAGCAATTTGGCTGATCGTGGTGGTGATGCCGCCAGAAATGCCGTTAATAATGTCGAGAACGTTGCTAATCGCGGTGCTGATACAGCCAAGGACGCAGCCAATCGGGTGGAAAACGCCGCCGATCGCACTGCCGACCATGCCAGAAACGTTGGCAATCGCGCTGTGAATGAAGTGAAAGACCGGATTTCGTAGAATTTTTCCTGCCTATCCATTGCTTCAACCATCGTCTTTTGATTTGGAAGATTGGTTCTGCAATGTTGGTATCGGCAAATTTTCACTTACCGTTCGGGAGGTGCAGGTACTAAGCAAAGTGGGTTGTAAAGATTCGCTGGCTGTCTGCCCCTCCCGATTTTTTTTGCTCAACTCATGGAAATCATCAACGACGAATCACGCTCCCGACTGGGAGAGCTTTCTTCACATATTATTGAGTACCTTGATACGCGCTGGGACTTATTCCTGCTCCAACTGACGGAGAAAGGTATGAACGCTTTGTCCAGCATTATATCTGGGCTATTGTTGGTGTTTTTCGGTAGCGTCATCCTTGTTTTTGCTAGTATTGGCGCAGCCATTTATATCGGCCAGGCAATGGATAACCCTGCTGCGGGATTTTTCATTGTGGCTGGCATATTTGTGGCACTATTGGTCCTGGGGATCATTTTTGCCCGCAATTATGTGCGCACAGTAATTAGCACCTCTATTCTTGAATCCATCAAAGACGACGATTACGATGAAGTCAATACCCGAGTACAGCGCTGAACGCGCCCGCCTACAGGCCCACCTCGAAACGCAACGGCGATTGATTAACGGAGATGTGTCTGAAATAAAGACCTCTTTGAAACCAATCACCATCGCCAAACAAGTCATCAGTGAAGCCGCCGATAGTTTCCGCGATAACCGCTTCGCTACCCAGACTACCCGGTTGGCCCTTACTATGCTGCCGTTCCGCCGCCATCCGCTGGTGAGTATTGCCGCGCAAATTGCGGTGCCGCTCTTACTGCGCAACGTGCCGAGGATCGTACACATGATCCAGGGGAAAGACCAAAGCGACGCTAGTGTAGCAGTGACCAAAGCGAAACTGATTGGCAGCCTGCGCAAAGTAGTCTCTAACTTACGGGAACGTATTCAGTAAATACCTAAAACTTTTCGGCATAGCGATATATGTGCTGACGCGGTAGCCTTGGCCCCGCGTCAGTACATTTTTGCTTATAGCACCTTTAGTGTTTCCCCGTTGCTCCGCTCAATGCTGAAGACCTATTTTCCAAATGCCAAGTCCACTAGTTCGACCTGCTCCTGTTCATGTTTTTTTAAGAACCCAGTCGCGGGTGAAGCCGCTATAGACCGGCAGACCGGCCGCCAGCCATACTGCGCATGGTGGGTGGCCAAATGACTCCACGCGCCCATGTTGGCCGGTTCTTCCTGAACCCACAGCAATTCGGGCTGCCCATAGCGTTTCAGCAGGGCATCCAGCTGTATTTTTGGAAATGGATAGACTTGTTCCAAGCGCACAATGGCTACATCGCTGCGCTTTTCGTCCTGTTGTCGTTTGAGTAGGTCATAATACACCTTGCCAGTACACACCAACAGGCGTTTTACCTGGTTTGGGTCGGCCTGTCGGTCATCCAGTATTTCCTGAAAATGGTTGCCGGTTTCGAGTTCGCTGATGTCACCGAGGTTGTAGGGTGCACGCAGAGCCGATTTGGGCGACATGACTACCAATGGTTTGCGGAAAGGACGCGCCAGTTGGCGGCGCAGCAAGTGAAAAAAGTTGGAAGCGGAGGTGACGTTGGCCAACGTCACGTTGTTTTGGGCGCAACCCTGCAAAAAGCGCTCGAAACGGGCCGAGGAGTGCTCCGGACCTTGCCCTTCGTACCCGTGCGGCAGCAGCATGACCAAGCCGCTCATGCGGCCCCATTTGCTTTCGCCGGCAAAGATAAACTGGTCAATAATCGTACTGGCCCCGTTCACGAAATCGCCGAACTGGGCCTCCCATAGCACCAACGCATCGGGCGTGGCCAACGAATAGCCGTATTCAAAGCCCAATACCGCGTACTCGCTCAACAGCGAATTAAAAATGCGGAATTTGCCCTGTTGTTCGCTCAGGCCATCCAACCGATTGATTTCCTGATAGTTCTCTGCATCAATGATACAGGCGTGGCGGTGGCTGAAGGTGCCGCGTTTCACATCTTGGCCGCTCATGCGGACGTCGCGGCCCTCCAGCAACAGACTACCGTAGGCCAGCAGCTCCCCAAGTTGCCAGTCTATTTTGCCGGAGGCGACCAGCTGTCTTTTGGCTTCGGTCAATTTCGCGATTTGCGGCAAAGGCTTGAATCCCTCCGGAAAAGCCAGCAAATGGTGGAGTAGCCGGTCGATCACGGCCCGGGACACCCCTGTTTCCGGACTGTCTTGGAAATCAACGTCGTCCATGGTTTTTTTCAACGCCTTCCAGGCCAATTCCGGTTCCTGGTAAGTGTAGGGCAGCGGATGTTGGCGGGCCTCCTCCAAGCGTGCCTGTAGGTCGGCCTTGAAAGTAGATTCCATATTCAATGCCAATGCCTCGTCCAAGTCGCCGCGGGCCACCAACCGATCGAAATAAATTTTGCGCAGGTCGGCATGGACCTCGATGAGCTTCCACATGGCCGGCTGGGTGAAGCGCGGTTCGTCGCTTTCGTTGTGGCCGTTGCGGCGGTAGCAAACCAAGTCGATAAATACGTCGGAATTAAAGGTCTGCCGGAATTCGGTAGCCAATTCCACGGCGTAGACCACGGCCTCCGGGTCGTCGCCATTGACGTGGAACACGGGGGCCTGCACCACCTCCGCGACACTGGTACAATAAGTACTGGAGCGGGCATCTTGCCAATCGGTGGTAAAACCGATTTGGTTATTGATAACCAGATGGATGGTGCCGCCCGTACTGAAACCTTTCAAGTCCATCATCTGCGTCACTTCGTACACGATGCCCTGGCCAGCCACTGCCGCGTCGCCGTGGATCAGGATGGGCAAAATGCGGTCGTACATACTGCCGTACAGGATGTCGAGCTTGGCCCGGCAAAAACCCTCTACCACGGGGTTGACCGCCTCCAAGTGGCTGGGATTGGGCAATAATTTGACGTACACGGACTTGCCATTCGCGGCTTTCGTCTGCGAGGAGTAGCCCTGGTGGTATTTTACGTCACCAGAGCCATAGCTCTGATCGGGAATGGTCTTGGATTCAAAGGCACTGAAAATCTGCTCGTAGGTCTTGCCGACGACGTTGCACAACACGTTCAGACGGCCCCGGTGGGCCATACCAATCACCACCTCTTCCACCGGCACCTCGCTTTCGGCGGCTTTGTTGATCATCGCATCCAAGGCAGCAATAGTTGCTTCGCCGCCTTCCAGGCCAAAGCGTTTTTGCCCCACAAACTTAGTAGCCAAAAACTGCTCGAAGCCCACCGCGCCATTTATTTTTTCAAAAATACGTTTCTTTTTTTCCACCGAAAAACCGAAATCCGGGGCTAGGTTCCGGTTTTCGATGCGCTCGCGCAGCCATTGCCGCTTCCCCTTATCGAACACGTGGGTGCTTTCAAAACCGATGTTGCCGCAATAGATGGCCTGGAGCCGGGCGATGATGTCGCGCAGCGTGGCGTTGGACATATTGAGCTCGAAACCGGCGGCAAAACGTTGGTCCAGATCGGCCTCCATCAGGCCGTAATCGGCCAGCGAAAGGCGGGGTTTGCGGTCCTTGCGCGGTTTGAGCGGATTGGTGGTGGAGAGCGTATGACCACGGTCGCGATAGCCATGAATCAGGCCAATGACGGCAAACTCTTTTTGCAGCTGCGGGGTCTGTACGCCTTCAGCCAATGCAACAGCGGGTCCTTTGGGTTCGGCATGGCCATTACCGTTGACGGAGCTGGCGGCAAAATCGAACCCGCGAAAGAAGGTGGCCCAATCGTGTTCCACCGACTGTGGGTCGGCCTGCCAGGATTGGTACATGAAGTCAATATATTGCGGATGGGCGTTGAAAACGGGCGAATCGTCGGTCATAATGCTATACGCTTCGGTCTATATGATTCAAGATCAATAGTTTAGGTTTTGCCGATCAAGCAGATGCAGGTTTACTAAACTTCACAAGTTTCGTAAACGTATCCGCCAGGCCAACAACGAGTTGCAAAAATAAGACCACCGTAGGGTTGGGAGCGTTTTTTTGAAAAAATCTTCGGTTTTGTTCGTATTTTTCTGTCGCGCTGGTTAATGAAGGGTCATAGGCTGGCGCGAGGTCGCCAGCCACTTTATCTCTCTATTTGATATTTCTGTCATTCCTTAAAATTTTGTAAAAACTTAGGCCTACCACCCAATTGTATGTAGGTGTGTTTTAGTAAAAAAATCTGGTTGATGGAGTTATCCATTGGTTCCACGTCGCCTCCACCTCATACTTCACCTACCTGTTCGTCCACAAAAAACGGGGCAGGGAGGCTTTGGATTCTGGTCATTCGCTGCTCAAATATTTTCAAAACTGGGCCGTGCACGACTGCTGGGGGCCTTACTTCGGCTTCGAGCAATGCCAATATGCCCTGTGCGGTGCCCACCTGCTCCGGGAATTGACCAACCTTGTAGAAAAAAGTTCCAAATGGGCGGCCAAAATGCACCAATTCATGCTCGACCTTTATCAAAACAGCCAA
>JAYUXG010000792.1:0-13391 GCA_043753125.1 Saprospirales bacterium
GATCAATGATTTGGCACATATGAAACAAAGAGATTCTAATTTAAGTGCGGAACAACTTCGGGCGGAATTGGATGAACCCCAATCAAGCCCATCAGCAAAATGGCGAACTGCAAAAACGCTGGTAAATGAACACAAAAAATGTAACCCTATTCCAGGACGCTTTTTTTACCTGTAAACCTGGGGCAGGACCATCTTCTAACCTGTAAACTTTTTTCAGGACGGGACAGTAGGTTGAAAGTTCTCCAAATTCTCCCCGTCTCCACTTTTTTCCCTCTTCTATCCACCTTTCTCAACTTACTACCTTGCAGTTCTCCGACCTCGGAAATTACTTTGCAAAAAAACAACGGCGGCAGGCTTTCATCATCAAAATGATGTACGCTTTCATCTATCCGTTCAACAGCGGCATCGTGATCTACGCCGGGCTGATGACCTTTTCCGTGGTATTGACCAACGTGACGGGCTTGTTGCCACAGATTGCCCAGGATTTGTACGAGGGACGGTTCAATACGGCGGGCTCTATTTTTTTGTGGTTGTTTGCTTTTTTTCTCGGCGGCTTTTTTGCCGGCTTCTGTGTGGAGCGCGAGAAGCTGCGCAAATGGCGATACCTGCATTTACTGCCACTGCTGGTGGTGGCCCTCATTTATTTTCTGGTCGGCAGTTCTGACAGCCGGGTGGAGACCCTGCATTTGGTGGCTTTTCCCGGCTTGGTGTTGTTTTCCATCGGTATTCAGAATGCGATGGTCAGCCTGACGACCTCTTCACTCATCAAGGCCAGCCAAATGACTGGCGTGGTAAATGAGCTCGGCGTGGACATCGCCGAAATATTCCACTCGGAAGGGGAGAAACGGCGACTGATTCAGCGGGAAGCATTGTTGCGGCTCATCGTGATGAGCAGTTTTTTGCTGGGTGCGTTATTTAGTGTGGCTATGTTTCCGGTCTTGCAGACGCGAATTTTCTTTTACCCGGCAGGGATTATTCTGGCGGTAATGGCGCATGACGTTTGGCGCTTTTAAATGCGGAATGCAGAGTATGGAATGCGGAATGTTTTGGGCCGTTGGGGCTGATGAATGCGGAATGTTTTTATCCATTGGCAAGGTTTGGTTAGTACTAAATTTTAGGATTGTTTCTTTCTTTTCTCCTGTTCGGTGTTTCTAGAAGTTTTTATGGAAGAAACGGTAATAGCCAGTAATTCATCAGCTTTCTTCCAAAGTGGTGTCACGGTTGTACGCCACTCTTCAGACAATCCAACAGTGAATTCCAGCCAGAACATTGTCTCATCCAGTTCTTCTTCTACAATGCCCATTTTCGCAATAAAATCACGGGTGGATTTCCGGCGACAAGCAGCTCGATAATTGGTAGCCGAAGAAGTGCCGCTCCGAATAATTTGTCCACTTACCGTACGATAAGCTAAGCGATCAGGTAGTTCCTCCGCGAACCGGACAATCGTCAAAGCAAATTGCTTGAAGCGATTTTTTAAAGCATCTATTTCCATATATAAGTCTTCTAAAAATTATTTACGTTCTAATAGTCCAATGCCATAATAGGATCAAAAAATTCCGCATTCCGCATTCCCTTAATATTCCACTTTCTCCAGAAACAATCCCGACGGCGGGGCCGTAAACCGTGCTGGCTCCCGCGAAGGGCGTTCGAGGAACAGCTCGACCGTCTCCACGTTCATCCGTCCCCGACCCACTTCCACCAGCACCCCAATAATGCGGCGCACCATTTTCCACAAAAAATGCGATCCCGTGATGTGCAGCAGGATGCGGTCGCCCGTCTCGCGGATCTCGATCTTGGTTAAGTCCACCATCGTGCTTTGACCCTCTTTTTCCGTATCACCAAAGGAGCCAAAATTGTGAAAACCCTGTAGCACGGCCGCCGCAGCGCGCATGGCTGCCAAATCCAATGGGTCGCGTACCCACCAAACATACTTTTTGCCGAAGGCATCGCGCCGCTTGGAGATTTGGTAGGTGTAGCTGCGGCTACGGGCATCGTGCCGGGCGTGCCATTTGGGGTGCGCTTTTTCTACCGCCAACAAGTTGACATCGTGCGATAGTGCGTCGTTCATGCGCGTCATGATTTGCTCCGGCTTCAAAGTCGTGTTGGGCACCTCCAAGTGGGCCACTTGACCCCGGGCGTGTACCCCGGCGTCGGTGCGGCCCGCACCATACAACTCTATGCTCTGGTTATCGAACACTTTGACGGCGGCTTCCAGCAATTCGCCTTGCACGGAGCGGTCATTCTTTTGCAGTTGCCAGCCCGCGTAGCGCGAGCCGTCGTATTCTAAAGTGAGTTTGAAACGCATAATTTGAAGGAAATAAAGGTGGCCAATGTGGTCGATATAAATAATGTGTCCAATGATTTTAGGTCCTATCAACAGAATAGTGCAGCAATCATAGTTCATAATTCTTTTCTGCATCATCCTGCAAACGCTTAGTACCCGGCGCGTACAAAGCTTCCAGGTCGGTCGCAAACTGCTGGGCCAATACCTCGCGGCGCAGTTTCAAAGTGGGCGTGAGCAGCCCGTTTTCGGCCGTCCACGGTTCATGCAGCAGCCGGAATTGTTGCACCTTTTCTACCGTGCCCAAGTGTTCGTCGTTGATACGCCGAATTTCCTGCCGGAATATTTTTTCCACTTTGGGATTCAACAGCATGAACTGTGGAGCCGTCCAATGCACCTTATTGGCCAGGCACCAAGCTTCCAGATGCTCAAAATTGGGTACGATCAGCGCACCCACGAATGCGCGGTTCATTCCTACCGCCATTGCCTGACTGATGAACGGCGAGGTGATTAAGTGTAGTTCCACGAAACTGGGGGCGACGAACTTGCCCGACGTGGTCTTGAATATTTCGCTGCGTCGTCCGGTAATGCACAAGAACCGTTTGTATTCAAATTTGCCCACATCACCAGTTTTGAACCAGCCGTCCGGGGTAAAGCGGGCGGCGGTGTCGTCGGGGCGTTGCCAATAGCCGCGCGTCACATTGGGGCCGCGCACTTCGATTTCGCCCGCGCCCGTCGTGTCCGGCTCAGCAATGCGCATTTCCACCCCTGGGACGACGATGCCGACCGTCCCGAAGCGTACGCCGCCAGGCTCGAAGCGGTTGAAGGCCAGCACCGGGCTGGTCTCGGTGAGGCCGTAGCCCTCGCGTACATCGACGCCAGCGGCGGAAAACAAACGGCCCAGGCGCGGTTGCAAAGCCGCCGCGCCCACCACCACGGCCTGTAGTCGGCCCCCCATTTTTTGGCGCCAATGGCGAAACACCAAAAAATCCGCCAAAATCCGCTGCATTCGGTAGGCCAAAGGCATCTGCCGCGCCCCGGAAAAAGGAAACCGTTCGCCCAAATCCAAGGCCCAGTCGAACACGCGCCGTTGCAAATCTCCCTGTTGGTCGCGCTCGGTCAACAGCCGCTCGTACATCCGTTCGAGGATGCGCGGCACGGCTGCAAAAAAGTGCGGACGCACCTCACGCAGCGTATCCGCCAAGCGTTCCACTGACTCCACATACCAGATTGGCGCGCCCGCCGCCTGGTAGGCGTACGTAACCATCCGCTCAAAAATATGGCTCAACGGCAAAAAACTAAGCGTGGTGGTCTGGCTACCCACTGGCACGATGGCCAATACGGATTTCACATTGCTGACAATGTTGGCGTGGCTGAGCATCACTCCCTTGGGCTTGCCCGTCGTGCCGGATGTGTACAACAGCGTGGCCAAGTCATCCGCGCTGATGCTGTCCCGAAGGGCCTGGAGGTGAGCCTGTTCGGTTGCATCGGGTTGGCGCAGCAGGTCGGCCCAGGGGCGCGTACCCGCCAGTGCTTCAAAGCCAAGCAGATATTCCGGGGCAATGTCGATCGCGCGCAGTTTTTCCAGCATCAGGGCATTGCTCACCCAACAGGCCCGGAAGTTGGCGTCTTGGGCAATTTGGGCCATTTCGTCGGGCCGGGCCGTACTGTGAATGGGTACCGACACCAACCCGATCTGCAACATGGCCGCATCGGCGATGGCCCAGTAGGGGCTGCCGCAATGGGCGAGCATCCCTACGCGGTCGCCTTTTTGTAGTCCCAAGTGCAGTAGCCCCGCGCTCAATCGGTCGCGTTCGGCCAATACCTCCGCCGTGCTCCAGGTGCGCCAAACGCCATTTTCCCGCCCCGCCAGTGCGGTGGACTGGGGGTAGCGTTGATGTTGGTATTCCAAAATCTCGAACAGGCGCGTGAAATCCATTTTTTTGAATTGGCAATGTGCAAATGGAGCATGGCGACATCCCGATTCCTAGCGGGAAGATAACAGGCAGGGTGCAATTTTACGACTTTCCCGATGCCGCTGTTTCTTTTGACCGAGGAGAAAAACAAAGCAAACGGGCCATTTCGAATTATTCGAAATGGCCCGCTGCTATTTATCCCCTCAGTCGTAGTCTTTAATTACCACTTTTAATCAATTTCTTGGTCAAAGTCTGTCCATCTGCCGTCAGGCGCACCAGATAAATGCCGTCGGCGAAGGTGGACAAGTCCAAATCCTGGGTAAAGTTGACAGTATTAGATAGCTTGGTTGCCCAGACTTGTTGGCCAAGCAGGTTTAACACGGCGACCTGCACGTCCATCGGTTGGTCGAAGGTCACCTCCAAGCGGGCCTGGCCATTGGTTGGGTTGGGTTGCAGGGCCAAGCGGGTTAGCCCTTCGATCTCGCCGGTAGCCGAATTGCCGATGTTGATCGTCAGTGCTGCCGTACAGCCCGTTGCCTCGGTCACCGTCACCGTGTATTGACCTTGCGCCAGGCCAGTCACCGTTTGGGTGGTATCGCCAGTGTCCCACAGATACAGGTAGGGCGGATCGCCAGCACCAACTTCCACGGTGACTTGGCCATTGGTTTGTCCCGGCGCAGCAGGAGTAGCGGTGGCGGTCAAATCCAGATCAAGGGCGCAGGCGCGCACGTTGATGTTGTCCAGGTCAAAGAAAAAATCGCCTTCGCCCCAAGTTCCCTGGATACGTATCTGAACGGTCTGCCCCATGTACTGATCCAGGGAAACAGCCACTCTGGTCAACTCCGCCGTGGGTACATGGTTGCTGGCATCAATGGTGTAAACCGTCTCGAAAGGGCCGCAATCGGCGGATACCTCCACGGTGAACATCGTACCGTTGTTCAACATAGTCGGTTCCGTCCCGTCGGGATAATCGGTGACGCGATAGTCAAAGCGCAGGGTATCCCCGGCACTGACAAAACCGTAGCGTGGTAAAAGCGTGGTATGGGTAGGGTTGAACTCGTACAGGTTCTCTTCCAGCACGAAGCTCGCGTTGTTGTTATCGTTGGTGATGGTGCCGCTGCTGGCCCAGCCCGTAGGTAACCCATCGTCTTCAAAATCTTCCAAGAAGGGCAACGACAGCGGCGTATGATCCACCGAATAGACGAGCGTGGTATCGTTGGAGAGATTTTGTTCATCGAGCAGGATGGTCCAGGCGCGAATGTTGAACTGGCCATTGCCGCTATTGAAGGGCGTCGTGAAGGTGTACTTGAAATGCTCGTCCGGAGCCACGGTGATGTTGCCCACATTTTCGATCACTGGCGGCCCTCCATTGATCGAGTAGGCTACCTGAAAGAAGCTTTTCGGTTCACTGCCGAGGTTGATGATTTCCAGGACTACACTATCGGCCGCCAATCCGCATTCCTCCATTTCGCCCAGTGTGCTGACTTGCAAACCGGCCAGATCGCCCGTGGGCGGCACAAAAATGTTTATATCATCGATGCCTACCCCATCATAGGCCAGGGAGCCATCGGAAGAAAAGGCAAACCGCAGTTCTACTTGTCCCACTCCGCCAGCACCAGGCAAACGGTGTTGGGCAGCCACCCAGCCATCGCTTTTTCCCTCCCACACGTCGCCGAGTTCCGTCTGTTCATTGAAGTTGTTGTACCAGTTCAGGCCCTCGCCCACCAACCCGATTTTTTGCCAGGCACTATCTCCATTCAGTGACATCTCGAGCCACGCGCCGTCGTATTTTTTCTCCGTGTCAAAATAAAGTGAAAACCGAATAGCGGGGTCCATTGTCAATGCAGAGAAATCGAAACAAGGTGAGCGCAGGTAAGATTTTTCGTTGGGGTTGTACAGCTTGACCAGATTGGTGACCCAGGCATTTTTGCCGCTGGCGGCGGTATCCAAAGTAATTTTTTCCGGGTCGCCAAAGGCCCAGGATGGGGACACGCTGGTGGTATCCACATACCAACCGCCGTTCCAATTCTCAAAATTTTGGACGTAGGGGGCTATCAATCGGTTGTTTACGTAATAAAAAGTGGTGTCATTGAGAGGCTCTTCATCGCCCATAAGGCTGGTGTATACGGCAATAACATATTCGCCAGGCTCGGAAAAATCGTAGGTGGTTTCAAATTCGATGACGGTACTGCTGTCCTTGCCCAGTACGCCGGTAAAGAACCCATCCTGCGGCTGCGGCACCCCGGCATCGAAGCCATTCACACTATAGCGAAATGGCAACAGCGACTGGGGCGCGGCCCCGTAGTTGGTAAGTACGATTTTGACGGCTTCCTGGCCTAAGTTGCAGCCACTGACTGGCGTAAGAACGGCACTGATGCCGATGTCATTGGTCCAATAAGTCTCAAAGGTGTACGGCCCTACCAATGCACTGAAATCCGTGGCGTCGCATTGCTGCACTATATAAAAGTCGTAGGCCGTTTTTTTCTGCAAACCCGTGAGTGTCACTTTCGGCGTGGCCACCAAGGCAGTATCGCCCACCCCTGGTCCCGGCACGAAGCCCTGCGGCCCGTAGATTACTTGCCAGCCCATCACGTCGCTGGCGGGAGCGGGCGACCAGCGCAATTTGGCGCGGGTGTCGTACACGTTCTCGATCTGTACATTGGTCGGCTTGAGGCAACTGGGGCATACCGCAATGGTATCGAACAAGAGCGTCGGCGCACTGGGCAAGGCGGGCGACTGGTACAGCAATGTACCGTCCGTGTCGTACAATTTGAAAGACGCTTCATTGACAAACGAGCCTGGCACCCAATGCAGCTCCACCGGCAGACCGGCGGTGACGTTGAAGTACACGGTACTGTCAACGCCATCATCGGCGACGTTATTCATCGTGAAAGAATACGTATCGGGGCCAGCAATGATATTCAGTATGCAGCCATTCCAGCCATCTCCGTAACTATCGAACATCTCCAACCGATACTCGCATTGGGCCTCGGCGCGGTATAGCCCGGCGCACAGCAGGGCAGGAAGCAAAAAGTGTAGCAGTTTAAAATTCATAGTGCAGCCTTGTGTTGAGTATTTGAATTTCCATTTCAAAAAATTACCGACGGGAGCGACGAGCTTCAAAGGTACGCCCTACGGCGAAAATGCCATAGCGGTACGCGCATTCGTCTGGTTTTAGCAAAAAAACAAAGGCGGAAAGAGAAAGGGTAATAAGCAATTTGTAAATAAGCAAGGGGCAACCCTGTCGTGGTGGTCGTCCTCGCTAGCGACGGTGGTGAATAACTGCGAGGAGATGGTTGATCGCCAGTCGGAAAGGAAAGAAATTATCAAACATCCCGTTCAGAGCAGATATTTGTAAGCCTTGGGACGGTTATGCCAGCGAACATCATTGGAAAGCACCTCCCATCCAGTAGGCAACGTACCGAACGGTTTGTCCAATGCTTTGAGGGTATCGGCCATTTGGCTGTGCTGAGCGAGCAGTAGGCGCGCTGCTTGTGACGCTAGAGGCTCGCTGCTGGCGGCTACCCTTTGGAGGTGACCTAGCAACGCAGACAATGCCTCAAAATAGAGCCGGAAAGCCTTGTATTCTGCCGCCGTCATGCGGGCAAATGGTGTGTCGGCGGCGAGGGTGTCATTAATAGTATGCGCTCCCATAATGTCGGCAAAGGTAAATGATAATTAGAGAAATGGCAATCTATGAGCAAGTGGAGGAATTGGCTGACAAGGAAAGCCCGTTTTTATAGAATCCATTATTTTCGCTGTGCTATCGTTTTTCTACAGAGCCGATTAAATTGCAAATCACCTATCCTTACATATTATTAATTTTTTGAACCCTTGCTACCCATAGAACTACTCCCCAACCTATACCCCCGGCACCACAAAAGGCACCTTCGTCACCACCGCCTCCAACCGCTTATTCCCCGCTACAATCATGATCTTACTACCCGGCTCGGCAAATTTCACCTGTATGTAGCCCATGCCAATCGGCTTGTCCAGGGTGGGCGAATGCGTGCCGGAAGTTACCACGCCGATGGTGCTACCGTCCGGGCTTTCGATGACGTAGTCGTGGCGCGGCACCCGCTTTTCCTCCAAAACAAAGCCGACCAGTTTGCGCTCCACGCCATCGGCTTTCTGTTTTTTGAACTGCTCAATGGATGGGAAACCCACGCCCTTGTTCAATTTAGTGATCCATCCCAAACCGCCTTCGAGGGGACTGGTGCTGTCGTTGATGTCGTTGCCGTACAGGCAATAGCCCATTTCGAGGCGCAGCGTATCGCGGGCACCCAGGCCAGCCGGTTTGATACCGAAGGAGGCACCGGCTTCAAAAACGTGATCCCAGATGTGGGGCAAATCCGTGTTCTCCGCGTAAATCTCGAAGCCGCCGCTGCCCGTATAGCCGGTAGCCGACACGATCACGTTTTGGCAATTGGCAAATTGCCCGCGTCGGAATGAGTAGTATTTTAGGCTTTTTAGGTCGATATCGGTCAGTTTTTGTAATGCTTCCGCTGCTTTGGGGCCTTGTACGGCGATCAGTCCGGTGCGGTTCGAGATATTTAGCAGCTGCACCTCGAAGCCCCTCGAGAGGCCTTTCATCCAATCCCAATCCTTCTCCTCATTGGAAGCATTCACCACGACCATGTAGGTTTGTTCGCCCGCCGTGGACATCTCGGCCACGTCATCCAGGCGGTACACCAGCAGGTCATCTACGATACCGCCTGCTTGGTTGGGTAAGCAGGAGTACTGCACGTCGCCGGGGGCGAGCTTGCTCACGTCGTTGGAGGTGACGCTTTGCAGGAAGGCCGTGGCATCTTTACCCTTGACGATGAACTCGCCCATGTGGCTCACGTCGAATACGCCAATGGCGGTGCGTACGGCGCGGTGCTCGTCGGTGATGCTGGTGTAGGAAATGGGCATATTGTAGCCCGCGAACTCGGCCATTTTTGCCCCGAGGGCGAGGTGTTTGTCAGTCAGTGGCGTGTTTTTCATGTTATTTTTTATAAAGGGGAATTCTTTTTCTGCCCCAGATTTCTGAAATAGTTGTTCCTAAAAACATTGCCCATTTATTTTTGCAATTTAGGGTCCATGGCAATGGCTTGGCGGCGGTACAGTTCGCCGTTGACGGCATCGCCGGAAGCGTAGTAGGCCGTACCCAGATCGAAGAGGTAAGAGGCATTTTTCGGATCGAGGGCCACCGCTTTTTGAAACCAGGCGATGGTTTCGGGGTGTTTGGCCTGTATCCCATTGACGACACCCAGCAAACGGGCGGTTTGCGGGTCTTGGTTGTTTATCTGCCAGGATTCGGTCAAGTACTGTTGGGCAGTGGACATATCGCGCTTTTGCTCCCCCTGATACTGCCCGCCGTCGCGAAGGGCCATCGCCAGATAGGTCTTCCAACGGGGATCATCCGGGCCAAAGCGCACGGCCTGGCGGTAATCGGAGATGGCCGCATCGTAGTTTTTCAGGTAGTAATTGGCCCCGCCCCGGCTGATAAAAGCGTCTTTATAGTTCGGGTAAATCTCGAGGGCCTTGGTCAAATGGACCACCGATTGACGGCACAAGTCCAGCCGCTTTTCGGGATTAGTCTCTTTGCTGGCCCGGTCAAACAGAATGCCGCCGCAGGCATTGTGGATTTTTGCGCTGTTGTCCGAAGTGCCCACATCGGCGAAAAACAGTTTTTCATTGCTGGACCATGCCGTGTTGCGGACCACCGTTTTCAACGAAAAGAGGGCCAATACTACTCCCAAACCAATTAGCACCGTTTTTAGATTGCTTCCGTTCACCAATCGGATCAATAAAGCCGCTACAGCGATGCAAAAGCCCACCGAGGGCATGAAAGCGAAGCGTTCGCCCATGTTGGTGCCGATGGGGAAAAGGAAATTGGAGACGATGCTCAAAGACAACAAGAACACCCAGATGCCGAACTGGGCCGGGTCGCGCTGCCGCAAACCGACCACGGCTTGATAGCCCAGATAACCATACGCAGCCAGGCTAAACAGCACCATTGGGTTGGCAAAAGAGACTATACCGATGACCCGCGGGTAGTAGTCGTGCGTCAATGGATGCGGCACCAGCAGCAGCAGGATGTACTTGCCCAGGGTATAGAAAATAGTGGCCAATTTTTCCACTGGCTCAAAAGGCACCCATCCTGTGCCGTTGAATTTCAGAAAGGGATTGTTCATTAAATCTGCGGCGGCGGCCCCAAATTCCCAGTGCAAAATACTGCCGCGCAGTATGAAAAAGAGCGCAAACGCTGCCCAGACGGGCCAGCTGGCCGCCACAATGGACGGTGATTGGTCTCGGTCGGCATTGGAAGTAGCAGGCCGACTAAACCACAGTGCCAATGGAATGATGATGACGAATGCCGCTGCATTTTCCTTGGACAGGCAGGCCAGAAAGAAGACCGTGCCCGCCGCTAATTTCCAGCCCGTCTTCCCGGTATCGAGGGCCTTGAAAGTACACCCCAGGGCAGTCAGGCAACCGAGTAAGGTGACGATCTCGTCGCAGCCTTTGATGTTGTTCACTACTTCCGTATGAATGGGATGAGCCACAAACAGCATGGTGGCCATCCACGCGAGCAATGCTGCTACCGTATGGCCTTGATTAGCGAACAACCGCAACAACACGCGGTACAACACTACGCAAGTCGCCCCAAAAAGCAGCACTGTGAGCAGGTGGAACACTAAGCTGTTTTCGCCAAACATTTGATAGATGAGGGCAAACAAGGCCAGCGTCATTGGTCGGTAGCGGCCTCCGGACACCAGTGTCTCCTTGCCCTCCACCTTAAAAAAACCAAAAAACGTATCTTTGGAAAAAATGCCCGAAATGCCCTGCACGCCCTGCTTGGTAAACATATTGTCGGTGATGACGATGCTATCGTCCAGCACGAAACCGTGGCCCAAGGTGTTGGCGTAGAGCAGCAAGGCAAAGCCAAAAATCAACAGGCTTTGCAAGCGGATATTGGTGAAAAAATCAGGCAGCAAAAGCGACACGGTGGGGCTACTGACCGTTGGCTTGCGGCCCGCCACAGTGGACTTGCCTGGTCCGGGAGGCCGATTCGGTCGGGACGGGGCAGCGGGCGGCGTGGGCTTGCGTGATTTGGACATGGCTGGACTGGATTTCAGCGCGAAAGAACGGAATTTCGCATCTATTTACCGCAATTAGCAGCACAACCCTCTCCACATCCTCCATCTTTCTCAACAATTTTCACCCTCTCAACGATATTTCTCATTCCAATGCCTGCTGCAACAGCATCACACTCTTCTGATTCTCAACGGAGTAGAATGCCTGCATCAGGTCGAGTTTTTCCCGTTTGCTCAGGTGCAAACTGAGCGAGGCTTCCCGCTGTTTGCGTACCGGACGGTAGTAAAACGGAATGACCTGTAGCCGATGGGGACCCAACAGATCGGCCAGTAGGGCCAGGGCACTATCCTGATCGTAATCCTGCATCTTGGTCAGACTGGCCACGGCGTCGGCGGGCGTGAACAAATTTTCGACAATACCCTTCGCGTCGCTTTTAGCGATCGGATATATTTTGTCCCAGCAGCGAATTTGTACGATGACCACGCCGCCGGTGTTGGCCTCGATCCAATGGCGGAAGCCGTGTACAAAGCGAGTAGCCAGGCTCACACCATAATTATCGCGAAATCCCGCATCCACGGCCTCTATAGCGGGGGAAGTGGGCAGCCATACGTTGGGCAGGATGAGCGGGTAGGTACAATTCATCCGCAACGCGGATGCAAAGGCCAGGCTGTCCCCCTGTTGCGCAGCGAAGAGCTTGCCAAAATCCACACCGTCTATTTCCGGGTGCAAAGTCGAATCTGGCGGCTGCATCAGGTAGGACACGCCCTGTGGACTGATCAGCATCCGGCGGGCATCGTTCAGTACAAAAGGGGACAACAGCATCATCGGGATGACGGCCTCGGCCTCGGGCTGGCGGTAGTCGGCCAGTCGGCGGTTGAAATAGCCGTGGCAATTTTCATTTAATTGCCGCTCGAAGAGGTAGCCCCGGTCTTTGCTGTAGCGGAAATTGCCGGAAGCAAAGCTGGCCAGCGGCACAAAAAGATCGTTGGCGACGATGGCGAAGGTCACCGGGTTCAGCAAATCCTTACCCAGGCCAGCGATGAACGCGGTATCCTGCGGCGATACCCCTTCCCCATAATGTTGACGCAATATCAATTCGCGCACCAAGCCAGCCCCCAGCATCCCACCCGAGGCACCAGTGATGAGCGCAGTATGTCGCAGTAAGTGGCCTTGCGTCAGGCGGTCCGCCTGTTGCAGCGTTTGCATCGTCCAGAGGGCCGAGCGCATACCCCCACCGCTGACGCAGACCAGCACGAGCTTGGGCTTGGGTTGCTGGAAGGTGCGGTTTTTGGCCAACCATCGCTCCAATATTTGTTGGGTAGCCGCGTGGTCGCGGGCCATATTTTCCGGAGAGCCTATTTTTTTAAAATTTTCGTAGGTGTAAACGGCACGGTTACTGGGCTGATAATCAAGGCCGTAGGCAAAATTATGGTAATTAAAAAATCCCCAGCTGGTCACGGTATTGATCCCCAGGAGAATGGCAAAAAATACCACGGTGCTCCAACTGCGAAACCAAAAAGTGATGGCCCCAAACGCGGACATAACCATGCTGGCGAGCAAAAATATCGTCGCCGCCGTCGGTATTCTTGCCCAGGCCTTATCCATGAACAGGCCGAGCAGCAGCAATAGAAAAAGGGCTACGCCCTGCACTACCACGGCATTGAGGTGGTTTTGGCGAAACACCTGGCCGAGCAGATCGGGATTGTAGTGGGCCACGCTGCGCACCAGGCGGGGCCGCAGCCGTTCGGTCAGGTAGGTGTCGGTACGCCAGCGCGTGGTGCCGACCTGGATTTCGTAGATGGTCGGCAGCCGTTGCCCCGGTACTAGTAGTCGCCCACCGGGGCGGGGAATGAACTTGCCGGGACGTAGGAAGGCCCCGATGTCCTTATTGGTGAAGTATAAGTAGAAGGCCAGCAGACTGACCAACCCGGCAGCCCCGGTCAGGAACCCAGCAATATTCCAGGCAATGGCCCCGGTGGAAGTCAGCTCGTCATGCCATTGGAACCACGTGGTAGCGGCCAAGTAAGTTACCAAAAAGGCCAACGGAATAAGGCTGTTGTTCAGGCAGAACTTGGTAAACGGTGCATCCAGCGTGGCTAGGAAAGGAAAACGGT
>JAYUXG010000793.1:0-5679 GCA_043753125.1 Saprospirales bacterium
GCCGGGTCGCGGAAAAAGCTGGTCACGTTGATGAGCAGATCGTTGTATAGGAGGCCTGCTTCGGCAGTATGCTGGCGGAGGTACTTCACGTATTCCTTCAGGTTGCCCACCTTATTCAGCAGCATCCGGCGGGCGATGCGTCTTTTGATGGTCGCCATTTTGTAATAGCTGAAATCAACGCCGCTCGAATTTTTCAGCAGGTGGAGAATGTTTTTGAGCTCCAGATTGGCGTCGAGTATTTCGGTTTCGAGACCTTCTTCCAGGATGATCTGCTGGATCACCGGCACTTGTTTGCTCAGGCGTTCCAGTTCGGTGGCGATCTGGTCCGGCGGAAGCACGATGTCCACTACTCCCTGGTTAATGGCTGATTGCGGCATCCCCTGGAATTTCGCCGATTCGTCCTGGACCAGCGTGACACCGCCCGCACCTTTGATCGCCTTTAGCCCCAGGGTGCCGTCGCTGCCCGTACCGGACAACAGCACCGCGATGCTACCTTCTTTCTGCCGCTCGGAGAGCGAGACAAAGAATTGGTCCACCGGCATAGGTATAACCGGCTTCGCCTTGCGCGGGTCGAGGGTCAGCACCCCGTCGATGCTCTCCATGCTTTTGTTGGGCGGGATCACGTAGACGTGGTTCGGCTCCACTTTCATCAGGTGCGCCGCTTCCTGCACCTGCATGGCAGTATGGCGGGCCAGAATACTGGACAGCATACTGGCATGGTCGGGGTCCAGGTGCTGGATATACACGTAGGCCATGCCCGTGGTGGGCGACAGGTGCTTCAACAATTTGGTCATGGCTTCCAAGCCCCCCGCCGAGGCGCCGATGGCCACGATGGGGACGGGTTTTTTTGCTGGCGCAGTGGGAGGGGGAAGGATAATAGATTTCTTCATGGTTATATGCTGCAAATCCCATTTTGGGGTGAAGACGGGCATTATTATTCCTAATTTGCTGGATACCCGGTAAATAACTGGTATTTCCGACAATTAGCCCTCGTTTCTTCGGTCATTTTCCTATATCGATGTACGTATAAGATAATCGCGCCAGCACGGAGTAGCAGGACAAAACGTTATTTTTTGCTTAAAGGCTTCAGTAATGGGATACTTTGAGTGTTCCATCAGCCTATTTTTGTCCATTCTTTCCCACTGAGGCAGTAACAAATAATTTTTGCCAATAATTCCTGACCTTTTATTACTTTTGGTGGCCCAATTGAATTATTGTAGCGAAACAATCTCGTATTTTTCACTACCGGAGGAATATCCCGAGGTTTCTTCACTCCATGCCTGTATGAAAGATATTGACAAACCAGCCATCACTGTCTTGCTCATCGACGACGACGAGGACGACCGGAAGATGTTTTGCGAAGCGTTGCAGGTGGTCGATGGCGGTGTTAAATGCCTGGCTGCCGAAGATGGCCTGGAAGCCTTGCGTATGTTGAGTACCCGGGAGCTTAGTCTGCCCGATTTTATTTTTTTGGATCTCAATATGCCACGGATGGATGGCAAACAGTGCCTGGCCGAGATCAAGCGAATCAATGGGTTAAGGCATATTCCAGTCATCATCTACACTACCTCCAAGCATCCCAAAGATATTGCAGACACGAAAAAGCTGGGTGCTGTCCACTTTATCACCAAGCCTTTCCATTTCGACGGCATCTGCCAATCCATTACCTATGTGCTGCAGGAAAGTTGGGTCCGGGAAACACCCTAAACGACATGGGAGGCGCAAATTGTTTTTTTTGGGTAACCTTTTGTACTTTGCAGGTTGATTGTTTTCCGCTTCGTACATTTGTCTGTCAAAAATATTTTTATTAATCCCAGTTGGCAATTTTTATTAATTCCCCTTTTGCTATCCATCTCTATGGCTCACTCTTTGGAAAAACCGAAAGTCATTCTGCTCGTCGACGATGATGCCGACGACCGGGATATGTTTTGTGAGGCCCTCCACGAAGTGGACGACTCGGTTGAGTGCATCGCTGCGCAAGACGGTGCGGAAGCCTTGGGAATATTGCAGGCGGGACTAGGGACCCTGCCCGATTGGATTTTCCTTGATTTGAATATGCCGCGCCTGAACGGACAACAATGTCTTTCCGAGATCAAGAGAACTGGCACCTTGTTGCACATCCCGGTCATTATCTACACTACCTCTAAGCAACAACAGGATATTGACGAGACCAGGAAACTCGGTGCTGCCCACTTCATCACCAAGCCAAATACTTTTGATGGTATTTGCCGCTCCATTGCCGGGGTGCTGACGGCTGGTGTCCAGTAGCCTTTCTCCCGATGCTCCTCGCCATTTCCCCCATCGACGGTCGCTACGCCCACCAGACCAAGGCCCTGGCCGAGTATTGCAGCGAATACGCCCTTATCCGCTACCGCGTCTTCGTGGAGATACAATACTTCATTGCTTTGTGCCAATACGGGCTGCCGCAGTTGGCCGATTTTGAAGAGGACAAGATCGACGATTTGAACGCTATCTTCGAGGGTTTTGGACTGGCCGATGCCGAACGGGTGAAAGCTTTGGAACGCACGACCAACCACGACGTGAAAGCCGTGGAGTACTTCCTCAAAGAACGTTTCGATGCGCTGGGCCTGGACGAATGGCGGGAATTCGTGCATTTCGGGCTTACTTCACAGGACATCAACAATACCGCCACCCCGCTGCTCTTTAAGCACGCCCTCGAGCGTGTGTACCTGCCGCAGCTGGAACGGGTGCGCAACCAGCTCGAACAGCGGGCGCAGGACTGGGCGCACGTGCCGATGCTCGCCCGCACCCACGGCCAACCGGCCTCCCCCACGCTGCTGGGCAAGGAATTTGCCGTTTTTGTGGAGCGCTTGCACGTCCAGACGGAGTTCTTGCTGGCAATACCGCACCGCGCCAAGTTCGGCGGCGCTACGGGCAATCTGAACGCCCACTTCGCCGCTTATCCCGACTATGATTGGCATGAATTTGCCAATGATTTTGTCCGCGAGTTCCTCGGCCTGGAGCGTTCGCAACAGACTACCCAGATCGAACACTACGATTGCTTGGCGGCGCAATGCCACGCCCTGAGCCGTATCAATACCATCCTCATCGACTTCTGCCGCGATGCCTGGACCTACATTTCGATGGAGTACTTCCGCCAGCAGACCGTGGCGGGCGAGGTGGGCTCCTCGGCCATGCCGCATAAGGTGAACCCTATTGATTTTGAGAACGCGGAGGGCAACCTGGGCCTGGCCAACGCCCTGTTCCACCACTTGGCCGAAAAACTGCCGGTCAGCCGCCTCCAACGTGACCTGACCGACTCCACGGTGCTGCGCAACCTCGGTGTGCCGCTGGGCCACACTTTGATTGCGCTGCAATCGCTCGAAAAAGGTTTGGGCAAACTGCTACTGAACGAAGGCGCACTGTACGATGACCTGGAAGACAACCAGATGGTGATTGCCGAAGGCATTCAGGTTATTTTGCGGCGGGAGGGTTATCCGGAGCCTTACGAGGCTCTCAAGGCCCTTACCCGGGGACGCGGGGGCCTTACGCGGGAGGATTTGCACAGTTTTATTGATGGGCTGGATATAAGCGAAGAGGTACGGGAGGAATTGAAGCGGTTGACGCCGCATAATTATGTGGGGCGGTAACCCAAAACACCAGTTTCGGTAACCCAACCCAACCATTATCCTACTTTTATCAGCCTTCCGGTTTGCACCACGCCCTTCCCAGTCTGAATTTGATATAAATAAACACCAGGAAGCAAATGACTTACGTCCCACTCCAGATAGTTCCCATTCCAAGAGCGATGCCCTACAGGCCGACCCATCAGGTCGTAAATCGACATTTGAGTGTAGGTTGGTTCTACTGCGGATAATTGGACGACCATCCGAGACGTGACTGGATTGGGAGTAACCAAAATTCCAAGGTTTTCACTCGGCGGCTCAGTCCCGGCACTCACCCCCAAAGGCAATGATCGACAAATCGTATTTGAGCCGTTGGCATTGCTCACGGTTAAGCAAACGTTGTATGTATTTGCTTCGGCATAAATATGGACCGGACTAGTATCCTGGCTGGTCTGCCCGTCCCCAAAGTTCCAATGCCAAGCCGTTGGTTCATAGGCAGACAGGCTCGTAAAAGTGGTTTGTAATAAATCCAGCGAATCTTCTATATCCCAGCGGAAATTGGCTAAGGGATAGTTGTTTAAGCCCAAACTATCACAGCTGCTGCCATCCACCGGGCCGAGGCGGAAATTGGGAAAGAAACACATGGCTCGGGCATTGTAAGTCGGTAGGGGAAAGCCACGTTGCACCACGCTGGCGGCCACTCCTAAGCGATCGGGCCATTTGATCAGGTGCATTATGGGTATAGCACTGCCGCTGCAAATATAAATTCTGCCGTCTGGCCCCAACTGCGGAAGGAAAAACGTGCTGTGTGAATTTACGACAATGCCCCCATCAAAGGTAGCGATCAGTTGTCGGCTGGCTCCCAAGTCGGTCGCCCAAGTATCGTACTGGAAGACCTTGAGCCGGGTGCTGAGGTACAGAAACCGGGAGTTGGGGGAAAAGGCCACCCCGCCCACACTCGGTAAGGTATCTGCTGATTCCAACATGGAATAGTGACGCGGATTGGAGAAAAGGCCGGTACAGCGATCAAAATCGAACACATCCAATTGGTTGTACCAGTCGAAGCGGGCGTATTGTTTGCCGTCCGGCGAAAAGACGGCGTTGCCCACCCCATCGTCGTCGAACTGGATGGGACCGATGGTTTGTGCAGTCGGACCAATCACCCCCTCCGGGGTCAAGCGAAAGATATAGTGCTTCGGGGTGGACATTTCCGGCACCACGATCCACCAGTCCCGGCCGTTGGCATGGCGGGTCAGGGTAATCAATCCCACGGCCAGGGTATCTTCCAAGAGTACCTGATTTTTTTTGATCACCCCGCCGTGTCCACCGTCCAGCGTCTTGTCGATCAACGTATAGTAGAATTTATCACCGACTCCACCGATGCTGTCATAAATGTTCAATCCTAAGTGAAACAAATAATACAGGTTGGGATTGCCTGGGTCTGGCACGAAGGTGCTGCCCTGTGCTGCCCGATAGCCGTCATGGCAAAAACTGTCGTGGATGAGGCCCGGGTTTAGGCTATCGCCCTGCATAATCTGTTGGTGGTCGGCACCATTGATGGAACAACCATTGGTATAAAATAGCAAGTTGCCTTGCTCATCGCAAATAGTAGCGGCGTTATACCAAAAGTCCATATTCCTAAAAACATACGAAGTAGTAGGTGGCCAAGTGTTGAAATCAATGTCAGTGCCGCCAAAAATCTCAATACCCGGTGTGCTGCTATAGCCAAGCGTCATATAGTAGTCGTGTTTTTGGGCCTGCACTACGGTAAAAGTACTTGCCGCCCCGAGAGCGGCAAGTATTAAAGAAATTGTTTTCATGGCCTATTCCCCCGTTTTAATCACTTTATGGGAAGTCAGCATCTGTCCATCATCGGTCAGTAGCTGGAGGATATAGGTGCCGGGTTCCAGCGTGCGGAAAGACAGGATGCCATCTCCGGCCAGGGTAGTTTGTTGGGCCAGTTGGCCAAACAGATCGAAGATGCGGCAAATAACCGGCGTTTTGAGTGTCCCCAAGCCGCTAATGGTTAGCTCCGACTCGACTGGATTTGGATAAAGCGAGACTTGACTGGTTAACTGGGGCTGGCCGGTGA
>JAYUXG010000794.1:0-5671 GCA_043753125.1 Saprospirales bacterium
GGCATGACCGCCGAAAAAGTGATTGATACCTATATCACCGCCATCGGTGGCAAAGATAAAATCAACGGCATCAAGGATTTGCAAACCACTGCCGAGATGAAAACCCCTGGGCCGCTGTTTGCCGTAAAGACCTACCAAAAGGGCGGCAACAAGATCGTCGTAGACATTTCTATGAACGGCAACCCGATGTCCAAACAGGTGTACGACGGCCAAAAAGCGGGTCAAGTGGCGATGGGCCAAAACCAAAACTTGGTAGGCCAGGAACTGGGCGACCTAAAGGAGCAGGCCATGTTTGCCAAGGAAATGAACTATCAAACCGGCGGCTACAAGCTGATGCTGAGAGGTGCCGAAGAAATAAACGGTTCTAATGCATACGTGGTGGAAGTGGAGCGTCCGGATGGCAAGAAAAGCACCGAGTACTACGATATGACCTCCGGCCTGAAGGTTCGCGAAGTCAGTCCTGGCACGGGTGCCGATGGACAGCCCGCTATGCAACTGGTGGATATGGCCGACTATCAGCCCGTCAACGGCGTCCTGCTACCGCGTTTGCTGACGGTGACTGGCTTACTGCCGGTGCCAGTGAAGATTGTGATACAAGAGATCAAGGCCAATGCGGGCGTGGACGATGCGATGTTTAAGTTTTAAAGTACCGGCGGGTTCAGCCGCCGCCCAAGCTTTGAAGTGTCGGCGGGTTCAGCCGCCGCCCCATATTTTACCTGGGCTACATCGGCCTGAAAAAACTACTTTTGCGCACCCTGCGGCTTTGGCGGCAGGGTGCTTTTTTTTCATATTTAAAGAAAGTCGATGCCTGCAACTTATCCCGACGAAAAATCGGGGCAAGCCATGATTATTGATTTTTGACGTCTTCTGCATTTATCATTCCTCATTCCTAAATTTTTTATGCTACAAGTTATTTTCCTGCAAGCTCCTTCCGGCATGGCCAATCTGCAACTATTACTGCCTCTCCTGATCTTGGTAGTCTTTTATTTCTTCATTTTCCGCCCACAAGTCCGGCGGCAAAAAGACCAGCAGAAGTTTGCCGAGGGCCTGAAAGAGGGTATGGAAGTGGTCACCAACTCGGGCATTATCGGACGCATCACCAAAATAGATGGCAATGTGGTACGCCTCATGGTGGACGACAAAACCTTTATGCGCGTGGTGCGCCAATCCATCACCAGCGAATATAAGTCGGCTTGATGCGCGGGTGCTTTTCGTATGCTGCCTGGGGTATGTGCCTGGCGGTGATGGGCGTAGCGGCCAGTACCCATGCGCAAAGTCCGTGGGTGCGCAGCAAAGCAGGTTTCTATTTGCAAGCCGCTTGGCAGACCATTCCGCGCTACGAATCCCTGTACAGTCCCACAGAGAAAGAACAGCCCTTGGATCGTCGGCTTACCGAGAATACGTTCCAACTATATGGAGAATATGGCATCACGCGCCATACTACGGTGGTCGTCAGTGTACCCTATCGTTTGCAGAAGGCGGGCGATTTTCTACACAACACTACCCAACCGCTGACGCTTGCCGGGTCTTTGAATGATTTGGGCAATGTCTCGCTGGGCTTCCGTCAAGCCATCTTACGGGGCAATTGGCCGCTGACCGGCTCGTTACGGGTGGATTTGCCGGCTAATTTTTATGCAGACGGTGCCGGACTGCGTACTGGCTACCCTGCACTCACCGTGTTGCCGATGTTGAGTACGGGCAACGGTTTTGCCAAATCGTACTGGTTTGCCTACGCGGGTTACGCCTTGCGCACGAGGAACTATAATGCATACACGGATGCGGGAGTGGAGGCGGGCTACCATTTTAGAAAGGTCTGGGCCATTGCTTTTTCCGAACTTGTCTTGCCTACTCCGAGCCATAAAGAGCCCGATTTAGATGCCAATAATCGACGCACTGGGTTATACGTAAACAATCAAGGCTACTGGTCGCTGGGCCTCAAAGGCATTTTTGAGATCCACCGTTTTTGGGGCCTGACGGCCTCGGTGGCGGGAGCAGGCTGGGGGCGGTTGGTGCCGCAGCGGTCTGCCTTTGGAGTAGGTGGCTATTTTAAATGGGATTGATGGAGAGGGTTGTGCTGAATTATTTGACAAACCCGGTGAGCCTCCAGTTTACTTGGTGAGCCTCTGTGAAACAAAAACAGGGGGTCACCGAGGGTCACGGAGTATTGGAGGCTCACGGAGAAAGTGATATAAATACAGTGTAAATTAAATTTCTGAGGATGCGAGTATTTGATCAAAGCACTTGTTAATCAGGTAATTGATCAAATACTCGCATCCTCAAATACTCAAAAAAACTTAAATTACAGTGTATTTAACCTCCGCCGATTTTGTCCGTTTCCTTCCCCTCTTCGCTGGTGTCCATAGCCGACCATCCGGGCCGAAATGCAGGCATTGCCCTTTACTTGAAACGTGATGACCTGCTCCACCCAGCCGTGCAAGGCACCAAATGGCGCAAACTGGAACCCGTCGTCCAATTGGTTCAAAATCAGCAGTATGCGGGTGTGCTGACCTACGGCGGGCCATTTTCCAATCATCTGCAGGCCGTGGCCGCTGCTGGTCAATTTTATGACTTCCCCACCGTGGGCGTGGTGCGCGGCCTTGCTGCCGATCTGTCCAATCCAACCCTTACTTTTGCCCAAGATAGTGGTATGGAGATTATTCCAGTGACCAAACGGGAGTACGACTTGGGGGAAAACGGCCCTCGACTTCGCGCCATCGCCGCTCAGTTCCCCAGCTATTTTGCTTTGCCGGAAGGCGGGGCCACCCATTTGGCAGTGGATAATTGCCGACGCATTGCCGGGGAAATACAGCAACAGTTGCCTATTGCGCAACAGCGGTCGCTGGTTGTCTGCGTCCCAGCTGGCACCGGTTGTACTGCGGCAGGCATGATCGCTGGCTTGGGCCATGCCGGGAAAACCTGGATATTTCCGGCAGTCAACTACGGTGTGGATGAAGCTATTATTAAAAAATACCTGTTCGATTATCAGCTTCTTGTACTGCGCAATTTTCGTTTTGTCCGCGACTACACCTTTGGCGGCTTTGCAGTGTATCGTCCGGAACTGATCGAATTTGTGCGTACTTTTAGGCTACGGACTGGCATTTTACTTGACCCCATCTATACTTCCAAACTTATGTTTGGGGTCTTCGATCTGCTGGCCAAAGGCCATTTTGCGCCAGGGAGTACGGTAGTGGCCCTGCACACGGGTGGACTGCAAGGTTGGGATGGGTTTCGGCAGCGGTTTGGTGGCATGGAGGTTTTAGGCTAAATAGCAAGGGCGTCCGTCAGTAGTGCCGCTACCATAACCCGCCATTATCTACTTTTGGCCTTTGTATTTCCATACCTTGCTTTCCCATTTCTACCAGTCCTTTCCAACCGTCCGTCATGCGCCACTATTTCGTTACCCCCATTTTTCTGCTTTTCCTTTTGGCCTGTCAAAGCCGCACTACGCCCGCGCCCGATGCCACCGCCACCGCCAATTTGCCATCATTGGATTCCCTGTTGAACCACTATCAAAGAGAACGACTGCCCCTATACCCATTAGAGGCCACCAGTGCGGGCGACCCACGCTACAATGACCAGTTGCCCAACACTATTTCGCAGGCGTACCGGGCTTCGCTACGCGATTTTTACAACAAATACAAGCAACAACTGGAGCAGTACGAACCTGGCAACCTATCGGACAACGAACTGATGAACTATAACATCCTCAAATGGGAATGCGATATCAATCTGGGTGATTTGGAGTACCACAAAGAGTTGATGCCCATCAACCAGTTCGATTGCCTGCCACTGCTGATCGGCCAGTACGCTGGCGGTACGGGTGCCCAACCCTTCAAAACGGTAAAGGACTACGACAACTGGCTGCGACGTATGGATGCGTTTACGGTGTGGTGTGATACGGCCATTGCCAATATGCGGCGGGGCATGGCCAGCGGCTACGTGTTGCCTAAGGTCTTGACCATCAAGATGATCCCACAAATGACCAGTTTCAACCACGGCCCGGCGAACCGACATTTGTTCTACACGCCGGTGAAACAAATGCCCAAGAACTTCTCCAAAACCGACCGCCAGCGTCTAACCACAGCCTACACCAAGATGGTGACCGATCAGGTTATCCCGGTGTACCAACGGATGCACGATTTCTTGCAGCAGGAGTACCTGCCTGCCAGCCGCGAAGGCGTCGGGATTTCCAATATACCAAAGGGACAGGAATTTTATGACCAGCAGATCAAACTGCACACCACCACGACCATGACCGCCGACGAGATATTCCAGCTGGGTGAAAGCGAGGTCAGCCGACTGTCGCAGGAAATGGAAAAGGTGAAACAACAAGTGGGCTTTCAGGGCGATCTGAAAAGCTTCTTCAACCATGTGCGGGAGAAAAAAGAATTGATGCCGTATACATCAGCGGCGCAGGTGGTGCGTCACTTTAATGCCATCCATGACACGATGCGGCCCCATTTGGAAAAACTGTTTGACCGGACCCCCCAAACGCCCTTCGAAGTGCGCCGCACGGAGGCTTTCCGGGAGGCCACGGCCAGCGCGGAGTACATTCAGGGTTCGCTGGATGGTACACGACCGGGCATTTTTTACGTACCCGTCCCCAACGCCCGCCGTTACAACAACTTCTCCGACGAGGACCTGTTCCTGCACGAGGCCATCCCCGGCCACCACTATCAGATTTCTATCCAACAGGAGAACACCAAGTTGCCCGATTTCCGCCGCACCCTTTGGTACGGTGCTTACGGCGAGGGTTGGGCCTTGTACTGCGAATCGCTGGGCGCGGAACTTGGCCTGTACAAAGACCCTTATCAATACTTTGGGATGCTCAGCGCGGAGATGCACCGGGCCATCCGCTTGGTGGTCGATAGCGGGATGCACACCAAAGGCTGGACGCGCGAACAGGCCATCCAGTACTCGCTTGACCACGAGGCCGAGTCGGAAGAGAGCATCGTGGCCGAGATCGAACGCTATATTTCGTGGCCCGGCCAGGCCTTGTCGTACAAAGTCGGCCAATTGAAAATCAGGGAATTGCGGGCCAAGGCGGAGCAGATGTTGGGCGACCAATTTGATATCCGCCAGTTTCACAACCAAGTGCTGCAGGAAGGCTGCTTACCACTGATCTTTTTGCAGGTCAAGCTCGACCGTTGGATGGTGAAGCAGAAGTAATATTTACTATCTCATTTTAGACCATCTCAACTCTTTCCACCTGCTCCACAAATTGCTATGCATCACCACACCGAATTCATGCAACAAGCCATTGCCCTCGCCCAAAAGGGCATGGACAATAACGAAGGCGGACCTTTCGGGGCCATTGTGGTCAAGGACGGCCAGGTGGTGGGCACCGGCTATAACCGGGTCACCTCTACCCTGGACCCCACCGCCCACGCCGAAGTAGTGGCCATTCGGGATGCCTGCCAGCGCCTGCATACCTTCGAACTGCATGATTGCATCATTTACACCTCCTGCGAACCTTGTCCGATGTGCCTGGGCGCTATTTACTGGGCACGGCCCCAGGCCGTTTATTTCGGTTGCTCCAAAGAAGACGCGGCACGGATCAATTTTGACGATCAATTTATTTACGCGGAAATAAATACCCCCAAAGAGGCGAGAAAAATTCCGATGTTTCAGTTATTGCGGCCAGCAGCACTGCGCGTGTTCGAGGCCTGGG
>JAYUXG010000795.1:0-2275 GCA_043753125.1 Saprospirales bacterium
CCAAAATTGCCGCTATCGTCCCCGACTTCGTGATGGAAATACGTTCGCAAACCGACCGCATCAGTAAACTCAAAAAGAAAATGAGCGACACTTGGATGGCCAACGGTGTACGCTTAGGCTGGTTAATCGATCCGATTGGTCAAAAAGCCTGGGCTTACCATACCGACGGTAGCGTAACGGCGTTTTCTGATTTCGACAGCCAACTGCTTGGCGAAGATGTGTTGCCGGGCTTTGTGTTTGACCTGGGAAAATTATCGTGAATATGTTTAGTGCTTTTCCAAAAGCACTTTTAAGTTGGTCAAGCTCTTCGCGTACTCGTCGCCGACCATTTTGTCCATGCTCATGAAGACCTGCATAAAGTTCATTGGGTAGGCCAGATGGCCGCTCATGCCCCATTTCACTTTGGTCTGGGTGTCCGATATGGCTTCGGTGATCATATAAGCAGGCGACACTGAAGGGAACGTGCCACCAAAGCGCAGTTCCGTGTCTACCCTTTCTCCGGCGGTGATTTTTTTTATTTCCTGTTCCCCATCACCCATTTCTTTGCTTTCCCAGGAAGATATGAAGCCGACTGTACCGTCGGTACCCCGGTAGTAATGGGTCATCTGGGGGTCCATCTGGTTCCAAGTACTGTATTCGTTCTGGTTCTTGAGCAGCTTCACGTAATCAAAAACTTCTTGTTTGGGTTTGTTGATGGTAATTTCCTTTTCCAAGGCGAAGTTCTTCTTGACGAACAAGGCGATGACCAGGGGAATGGCAATGAGGATGGCCAAAGCGATGAACACTTTCTTTAAAATTTTCATGTTTCCCGATTTTGTTTTGGATGGTGAAGATTGAATTTGTAGTTGTTCATGGGGGATTTTACTTGCGGTGGGGAGCAAACGACCGTTTTTCAGTACCACTTTTTCATTGGCTACACAAAGGTAAAGCGGTACATTTGGTCACGGCGGGTGCGATTGCGCCAATCTTAGGGGGCAATTTCGACATTTTTTGTTTTAAAATAAACTTTATTTTGTCGCTTTTTTTCAATGGCCCTTCGTTTGCTGCCCAGACCTTTGTGTTATCAAAAAAAGGTTAACATTCAACCACATGCTTTTAAAACAAAATGCCCGGTCAGCATTGCTGCTGAGCGGGCATTCGCGTGATCGGACTGTGCGGCCTGTTACTTAGAGGCCAACACGTCGATCTGTTCGATCTTGGGCGGTTCGGATAACAGCTCATCCGCATGGGCCATTAGTGCCGCCGCAATGGGGCCGTTCAAGTGTGCCTGGCGGCCCGCATCGTGCGGGAACGTATCGAAGATCCCAAAGGTGGAATGGTCAATACGAATCGCATACCAAGTGTCGGTATCTGGCTCTTGTTGGGCCAGCGACAATGCGCCCGTGAGAAAATCGGCCACGTCCTGCTCTTTGCCGGGTTTGGCCACCACTCTGGCCAGCAATCCTACTTTGCTCATGGTTAGAAGATTTTGCGGTGAGAAAACGAAGGTGAGAATATGCAGATATACGTATTGAACCGGCATTGGGTTCCACATTGTTCGCCCACAAAAACCAGGCGATGCGTTGTTCGCCAGTTGTATTAAAAAAAGGCCAATTTTTCGCTAAACGCAGTAGTTTGCCCCCCTTATTTACGAAACCAACTATTATGTCGAAAACAACCCTCCTCTTGTTCTGGATTCTTTGGCTGCTGGATTTGCTGGCCGTCCTGTTTGGCTACCGCGAGTTTATTGGCGACGTATTTGGACGCTACGCCTCGGCTTCGTCCAAGTATATGGGCTTATGGGCGATAGTATTGATCGTCAGCCTGCTTATCCTTGGCGGGAGCCTGTATCTGAAAAACCGCGAACAGTCCTCCGCAGCACTTATCGTCGCGGCGATTCCGTTGATGTTGGCCCTACCTTACGCTCTATTTTTGGCGGCTACGCTGGGTGGGAAGAACAAATGGAATTGACGTCTGTCCCTGCCCCCCCCCCTCACCTTGCTCACTTCCCTCTCCATGTACTTTATTCAATATGCTTTTATGTGCCTCCTTATCGGCACTTACCTGTTTTTTCAGACCACCAATGCCCCTGTGCCAGCATTTTTGTACCAGGCCAATACCTGGGTCTTCTGGGCTTTCCTGCTGTGGGGAGGATTCCTGGCGGGCCGAGTAGTGGTGGACTGCATCCTGCTGAACACAAAAGACCAGATGTCGGCGGGCAATGCCTGGAACGGGGTTTTGCTGGCTACACTCCATTTTTTGCCCGTACTGGGGATGTCGCTTTTTATGCTGAAGC
>JAYUXG010000796.1:0-5658 GCA_043753125.1 Saprospirales bacterium
AGGGAGCAGTCGAAAAGATCGGTTGGGAATGGTCGTACCCAGGCGTATAGCTGGGTACAAGAACCAGACGTGTTGGGTAGCGTATAGGTTTGACCGCACCGGGTATAGTTAAACACTGGCGCTTTCGCATCCTTCACTATTACATTTTGCAAAAAGGATTTGGTGTTGCCACATTGGTCCCTGGCCACCCAAGTAACAGCAGTAGTGCCAACAGGGTAGCCTCCGTTGAGCGTAAGGACTGTGGTACCCGTCGTTGGGGTCACTATATCTACATAACCAATGGCCAAGGGAAAGTCAACCGTATAAGTGACCAGCAGGTCCCCAAAGGCGGTACAGCTGTCTTTTAGGGTAGTAGCCGATACCGTGGCGATATAAGGAGCTACGCAAGTGTTGGCGTTGTCCGTATTGAGGTTGACTACCGCTGGCAGCGTAAACGATGGCTTAATATCGTCCACCACAGAAATGACTTGGCTTGCTGTGCGAATGTTCATCGAAACATCGCGGGCCGTCCAGGTGCGGGTAATGGTCTGCGAACCGCCGCAGCCAGCCACTACCGCATCCACAAAGGTAATGGTGGGGTTGGCGTCACAAGCGTCTGCCAGATTGGAAAAGTTGCCGGTAGCGATGGGGCCTATTGCTTCGTAGCATTTGACAGTTCTGCTGGCTGGCACCGTAAACGTTGGTGCGGTCACGTCGCGCACGGTCACCACCTTAGAGCAGGTAGAGGTGTTGCCGCCACCGTCAGTGGCCCGCAGCACGAGGGTGCGGGCACCCAAGTGAGCGCAGGTAAACGCAAAGGTCGAGGCAAAAGCACTGCCGTCCACCGAGAGCATATATCCCAGGCTACCAGAGCAGTTGTCGGTCGTCGTGCCGTTCAGGCTACTGCCCGCGAACAGGTTTTGGCCGACTGCATTCAGGTCGATATTGGCCAGTACCGCCGCACAGTTAGCCACGGGAGACAGGTTGTCGATCACTGAAATGGTTGCCGTACAGGAGTCACGATTGCCCGAACCATCCCTGATTTTGAGTTGGACGCTGTTGTTGCCCAGGTTGCTACAGGTGAATGGGCCATAAGAAGTAGTAATGTAATCAAAAAAGCAGTTGTCCGTGCTGCCGCCGTCAATCTGGGTGGAGGTCACCACCACGCTGCCAGCGGCACTCAAAGTCGCCGTAAAGTTCTGGCAAACCGCTTTTGGCTTTTGTGTATCCACCACATTGATGATAAAGGTGTAGGTCGAGACGTTACCCACCCCGTCCGTGGCGGTGTAGGTCACGGTGGTCAGTCCGAAGTAGAAAAACGCACCGGACGCATGGGACTTGGTCAGCGTAGTCGGCAGCGAACAGTCAAAGCCTACCTGCGGTTCTGTCCAGGTCACTTTGGCCAAGCAGCCGCCGAGGTTGGCATTCTGGGTGAAAGTCGCGCCATTGGCAATAGAGCCGGCCGTAAAGGTTGGGCCTTGCTGGTCGGTCACGTTGACCGTGAAAATGCAAGTGCTGGCATTGCCCGATCCGTCTTGCACTTGGATAGTGATGGTACTGGGGCCAGTGCCAAATATTTCGTTGCTCAGGTCGAGCTGGCCACTGTTAGGCGGGGCAAAGGGTCCACCATTGAGGGAATAGCTCAGCTGGGTGAGGCCGCAATCGCTGGAATTGTCATCGTACTGCCCTGGTAGTACTGGCAGGCTGGAGGCCTCGTCGATGAACAAGCCTGGTACGGTGGCTTCACAGTTTTCATCGGAGGCGACTACTACGTTGGCCGGACACACGATGGTCGGCGGCGTCACATCGAACACCGTCACTTGGGCAGCACAGGTGGACGAATTGCCAGCATTGTCCGTCACCGTCAATACAACGGTGGTCGGCCCATTTTCCACGTCATCGCAAGTCAGTACCTCCGGCACCAGGTCGTAGGTATTGATGCCGCAATTGTCGGTCGAACCATTGTCCACGTCGCCGGAAACCAGCTGTATGGTACCGGTATTGGCATTCAGGTTCCGGTAGATGGGGGTATTTTTGCACTTGGCGACGGGTAGTTCATTTTCCACCACCGTCACCGTGACGTAGCGAAAGGATTTGTTGTTGGCCGCATCCCTCCAAGTGTACTGTATTTGCGTCACCCCGACTGGAAATTGCGTGGTCACGCTACCAGCGACGGCTGGATTGAAGGCGGGCGCGGCAGCCAGAAAGCCGGGCGTATAGTCGCCGTTTAGAAAAACGGAGTCGCGGGTGAGGGTCACGGGACCATTGCAATCGACGCTGCCGGGCATGGTGTTGCTCGGCTCGGTGTAAGTGGCCACTTTGGAACAGTCGCCCGGCGTCACATTGAAAGGACCCAGGTTGACGCTAAAAGCCACGCTTGGCGGCGTATTGTCAGTGACGGTGACGGTAAAAGAACAGGTCTTGATATTGGCATTCAGGTCGGTCACCGTCCAGGTTACGATGGTTGCTCCCAATGGGAACACCTCTCCGGCCAGGGAGTTGGTGCCGTCCTTGCTGTTCTGCGGGTTGGTCGCCGATGGCGTGAAGGAACAGTTGTCGCCCAGACCAGTGGGGTCAAATTCCGTACCGACAGCCATGTAAGTACAGTTGAGGGCATTGGCTCTTTTGACGGCGTTGGCCGGGCAGGTGATTTGTGGCCCCGTATTGTCCACTACCTGCACATCAAAGGTACAGGTAGCAGTCAGTCCGCCGCCATCGGTAGCGGTGTAAGTCACGGTCGTGGTGCCCACCGGAAACTGGGCATTCAAGTTGCCGAAGCCGCTCGCTGGCGTGGCGGTGGGAGCCATCCAAGATACTTCCAGGGCATCGCAGTTGTCGTCGGCTTCGGCAGGGGCCATCACCGTGGCCAGACAGGAGCTAGCAGGGGTAAACGCCAATAAATCGAATGGGCAGGTGATGACCGGGTCTTCGTTGTCTGTTACGCTCACATCAATGGAGAACGAGGTGACATTGCCACTGGCATCCGTAATGTGGTAGGTCACCGTAGATACGCCGATCGGAAAAGCATGAATACCTGCATCCAGACCGGGCATGGCCACTATATCGGTGTAGCCGGAAATATTGTCGAAATCAATGTCGTAGTTTACAGTAACCCCAGACAGGCAGTTATCGGTGTACTCTCCGGGATTCGGCACCAAGCCAAGCGAATTGGGGACAGCAGTCAGTCCAATGTTCAGTATGCCCGCATCCTGGAACTCGCAATCGCCAAAGTTGCCATCGTCGGAAGTATTGACCAAAACAGACAGCAATGGCCCCACCAAAGGAGCAGTGATATCCTGTACGCTCACCTGTAAGGCCACGGCTGGGCTTTCCGAGGCCGGATAGTTGACCCCGTCGTTCACCGCTACCCAGATATTTTTGGGAGACGTGGCTACATCGCCGCAATTGTACATTTTGGAAATATAGCCACCAGCGGGCGAGGTCTTGGCCGCATCGTCATAGAACCGCACCCGCATGGGGAAGTACGGCGGGATGCAAATGCTGCTGATAATGCCGGGTGCCACAGTCTGGCGATCAAGCTGGGCCATACCGTTCACCGCATCGAGGTATATGGTGAGTTGTACCGGCTGGGCGAAAGGCGTGGCGATGTCGCATTGGGCAACGGCCCGACTGCTCACGACAAAGAGCGCCAGCACGGTGCATACCCATGCCAGCCGACGTTGGGTCGGAGAAATGTTCATGGTTGAAAATTTTGATGATGGGAAAAGAAAGGAAAAGGAAGGAATCTTGAAGAAGTGTAGGGATTTCTTCATCAATCACGATCGGTTTGGATGAATAAATGTTGTTTCACAGAAGATTCCGGTCCTCGAAAAGACACCAGCGTAAATAAACGGGAAACTTGGACAACACGGGAAACCAACCGTAAGGCAGCAGGATTAAAGGAGTAAAAATGGCGGCAAGAGTACGGCGATTTATGTGAACACCACTCCCCTTTTCCAAGCCATGCATTAAATTTTTAATGCAAAGTACTGTAAACCAAAACATTGCGCATTTCGCCGCTTTTTAAAAAGGCTCATTATGTCAGGTAACAGACATACGCAAGTTTTGCTTCGTCATTCATTAACCAAGAACCGTACCAAAATGAGGGTAGGGGGTAATTTTCAGCATTCTGCTACCTTCGCCGCAAGTACGCCCGCACCCTTGACCGCCAAAGCCTTTTTCAGGCGAAGAAGGGAGGGAATCGTCCTGCGTTGCACTTTTTACAAAACAATGTTTTGATCGATGTATGCGGACTACAGGAGTTGTTGATTTTTGATGTATTCCCGTTATGAACAAGAAGAAAAAATACAGCCTCAAAAAAAGAAAACAGGGACTTCCCCCTGGCAGCCTCATTTACACCGGCCACCGTGCGGATACCCCGACCAAGGTGTACAGCTTGCGATACAACGCCACCGACTTTCACCAGGAAGAGGCTTATCTGCCGGAGTGGCAAAAAAGGCAGGACAAAAGCCTGGTCTGGGTGGATATCCATAGCCTGACGGACGTGGCGTTCATCAAACAGGTGGGCGACAACTTCAACCTGCACCCGCTGCTGCTGGAAGACGTGCTGGACACCCAGCAGCGGCCCAAGATGGAGGAGTACGATAATGGCCTGTTCATCATCGTGCCCAGTATCCGCCTGGATGCGGCCGCCCTCGACCTACAGGTGGAACAGATCGCATTTTTTATGGGCGACCATTTTGTCATTTCTTTTCAGGAAGACCCGGACGACGACTTCGCGGGGGTGCGCAAACGCGCCCAAGAGGACCTTGGACGCATCCGCAAAAAAGGGACCGACTACCTGACTTATGCCTTAATCGATACCATTGTCGATAGTTATTACACCGTGCTGGACGACTTGGAGACGGTGCTGTTCGAGTTGGAGGAAACCTTGCACCGACAGGGCGACGTGCCGTGGTGCAAGGGTCGCATCTTCGACCTGCGGCGCACGGTGAACGAGTTCCGCCACCAGATGGTGCCTGTGCGCGATGCCATCTCCCGGTTGCACCAGACCGAGAGCGCATTGGTACACGAGACCAACCGCGTGTATATCCGCGACGTGGTCGATCACATCGCCCAGATTATCGACGGCATTGACTATCAACAAAGCATGCTGGCCAACACCGAGTCACTCTACCATGCCGAGGCCTCTATCCGGCTGAACAACGTAATGCGCCTGCTGGCCATCATCAGCACGATCTTCATGCCACTATCTTTTATTGCCGGTATCTATGGCATGAACTTCGATAATATGCCCGAGCTGCACACCCAAAACGGCTACTTCTGGGTGCTAAGCGTGATGGGGCTGGCAATGATCGGAATGCTGGGCTATTTTAAGTGGAAGAAGTGGATATAGGTAAATCTGCTAAGGAAAGGCAGGTTTATGCCCAGACTTTTTCATTGCTGTAAGTCTCGTAATTGCAGGCTGGTACATGGAAAAACTCGCCACCCGTCTTTCTTTCAAAGGCTTGGTGCGCTACGTTATCATCCACGAAATAAAAGTCAGCAAGTAGACCAAACCACTTGCTGACTCCAAAAGCCCATAAATTACAAAGTCCTATTCCTTCACCAACCGCAACGTCAACCGCTCCCGTTCGGTGGAGACTATTACAAAATAAGTTCCCCTTGCCAAATCAGCCACTGAAAGTGGCACGTCCATATCCTGCTCTACGGAAAAAG